>SKOR01000005.1 GCA_007119965.1 Syntrophomonadaceae bacterium | reverse complement strand
ATAACGGATAGAAATATTCCCCCGAAAATTATCACTGCCGGGGTAATATACAGCCCAATTTCAGGAATTGCCTCTTCCAGCATGGCAAAAGTACCCTGCTCAAATGTTGCAGCAATCCCGGCGAGCACTGTCACGCCCAGGTAAACCAGGAACCCCAGCCCTGCCGGTTTTTCCCGGGCAATTTCGTTTAAAGTTGGAACCGGCCTGGCAATTACACCAAAAAGCCAGTCGGTTAACCTGTCTCCCATAATGTAAACCTCCTAACTGCTGCCCTGTTAATTAAATATATACTTATTGCGTCTGCTCAGCCATCTATAAACCTGCTGATCGCTATCCTGCGCCGAAACTTCCACCAGCTGATCGTTCAAGCCGAAAATGCAGCTGCTCAGCAGCAGCCTTTCAACAGGGCTACCGAAGACAATCGCCCTCCATGGCTCAGGTCTCGGCGGCCAACATCCTGTTGGCCTGCCCGTTTAAGAGTTAATTTCGCCGACACTTCCAAGCTTTCGCTTTAAGATCGCTTAAAGTTTCGCAACAGGCCGGGCCCCTGTTTGTTCATTGCACAAAGCGTTCCTAAAATAATGGGGTAAAGCAGTAACAACTTGTTTTAGTTAAAACTGACTGAGATAGTGCAACCGGGCTTCTTACCTCAACTGGTAGCGAATATCAGGCGGCACACCTTCCCGCAGCATCTCAAGCTTGATCAATTCCGGACCAAGCAGGGCTTTTTCAAATTTAGCAAACACCTGGAACCCGAAAGTAAAGAACTGGTCGAACACCGAAGGCGCGGGAAATTCATAGCGGACCGGTTTTTCCAGATCATTTAGCTCGGCCAGGTAATCGATCGCTTCCGCCGTCCCGCCAAGCCTGTCGACCAGGCCTAAATCCCTGGCCCGACTGCCCAGGTAGATTTCTCCTGTCGCCAGTTCACGCACTTCCCCGACCGTCATGCCCCTGCCCTCGGCAACATCGCCGACAAATTGGTCGTAGGCTTCATCGGAAAAATTCTGCATGATAGCCCTTTCTTCCTCGGTCAGGGCCCGGTTGAACATGTCTTTATGTTTACCTGATTTGATAGTTTCCACTTCAATCCCCAGTATTTCATAAAGCCCTTCCAGGTCCATTAAAGTGCTGATTACACCTATTGAACCGGTAATTGTCCCTGGTTGGGCCACTATGCCCTGGGCGTAGGCCGATATGTAGTAGCCTCCTGACGCAGCCATGTCGGCCATGGAGACGACAATCGGCTTTTCAAAATCCCTGATCATATAGGCGATCTCCTGTGAAGCGGCAATCGAACCGCCCGGGCTCTCCACCCTGAGGACAACCCCTTTGATCGATTGATCGGCAGCGGCCCGCTCAAGCTGGCTGTAAACCAGGCGCGGGGTGATCCCTCCGACCGCAAACAGTCCGCCCTGCCCTTCCTGGACTGTCCCGTTAAGAGGGATCACCACGATGCGATCTTCGGCAGTTCTTGAAGGGTCCCGCCTGACATCGGGGCCTGACACGAAAGGCAGCAAGATAACGGCAATTACTGATACCGCTATCAGCGAAACAATAAATATTTTACGTTTATTCACCACTAACCACTCCCGGCGGTATAATATCCTGCCTTACTACATTTGACAAAACCGTGATTAGTTCCTGCCGTATAAGAACAATTTAAGCAGCACCCCTCCGGCCCGCTGTAAAAAGGTCAAATAGTTATTGTGCCTGTCCCGGTCTTATGCTAAAATATATATAACTGCTATGGTTATAAATAATCTTTTTCAGTGGAGGAGATCACATGGAAGAAAATAATCTGCTTGCCCAGGCCGTTAACTTAAAGGAACTGACCGCCTATCAGCAGGGCGCTGTTGTGAGCAAAGAAGTCCTGAAAAAAGAAACCGGAACGGTAACTGTTTTTGCTTTTGACCGTGGCCAGGGCTTAAGTGAGCACACTGCTCCCTTTGATGCCCTGGTTTGCATTTTAGACGGCACAGCAGAAATAATTATCAGCGGAAAATCAAACCTGGTTAAAGAAGGCGAAATGATCATCATGCCCGCTGATGAACCGCATGCCCTTAACGCCAACGAGCGATTCAAGATGATGCTGGTGATGATTCGATCTTAACCGATATCAATGGAGGTTATCAAAATGGCATTCAGTGTTAATGACAATGTTACCTGGGTCGGGAAAATTGATTGGGAACTGCGTAAGTTTCACGGTGAAGAGTTAAGCGCCCACAGGGGCAGTTCTTATAACTCATACCTGGTCAGGGGAGAAGACAAGACCGTGTTAATCGATACTGTCTGGCGTCCCTTTGCCGAAGAATTCATTGCCAACCTGAAAAAAGAAATTGACCTGAGCGAAATCGATTACATTGTTGCCAACCACGGAGAAGTAGATCACAGCGGTTCGCTGCCTGCCCTGCTGCGCGAGATACCGGGCACCCCCGTTTACTGCAGCAAGGCGGCCGTTAAATCGTTAAAAGGGCAGTACCACGAAGACTGGAATTTTCAACCGGTAAAAACAGGCGACAAGCTCGAACTGGGCGGAGGTAAAGAACTGGTCTTTATCGAAGCCAAGATGCTGCACTGGCCGGACAGCATGTTCTGCTACCTGACCGGCGATAACATCCTCTTTCCCAATGACGCATTCGGCCAGCATTACGCCAGCGAACTGATGTATAACGATCTGGTCGACCAGTGTGAACTATTTGAAGAAGCAATTAAGTATTACGCCAACATCCTGACCCCGTTCAGCAAAATGGTAACGAACAAGATCAAGGAAGTGGTCGGACTGGGCCTGCCGGTAGATATGATCTGCCCCAGTCACGGGGTTATCTGGCGCGACGACCCGATGCAGATCGTCAACAAGTACCTTGAATGGGCCGATCATTACCGGGAAGACCAGGTCACTATAATCTATGACACCATGTGGGACGGGACCAGGAAAGCTGCCGAAGCTATAGCTGCAGGCATTAAAGAAGCAAACGGCACCATTAATGTCAAACTCTACAATGCCGCCCGCTCGGATACCAACGATATCGTCACGGAAATATTCAAGTCGAAAGGCATCGTAGTCGGCTCGCCAACCATTAACAAGGGAATCCTGCATTCGATTGCGGCCATAATGGAAATGGCCAGGGGTTTGCAATTCAAGGAAAAAAAGGGCGCCGCCTTCGGCTGCTACGGCTGGAGCGGGGAATCGGTCAAAATGCTTAACGAATTGCTGGAGGAAGCCGAATTCGAGCTAATTAACACAGACGGCCTGAAAATGCTCTGGAACCCTGATGAAGAGGCGGTTAAAGCCTGTCTTGATTTCGGAAAAGAGATTGGGGCTGCCCTGGCTTAATAAAAAGGCAGTTCACTTTCCAGGCTTACAGCTGCCTGAATATCCGGTTAACCCGTGGGGGCGGGGGCGTGTACCGGGTAAAAATTAAACTTTTTCCCAGGGTGAGGTGGGATGCCGTGGCGCTGAACACCTCAGCTGGCCGGTCCATTTCCGATACCGTGCCAGTAGATGTCAAGCAGCGCTGTAATTTGCTCTTCTCCCACATCTACATTGTCAATGACAACCATCCCGCCCATCACCACGTAATTGAGGGCAAGAAAAAGACGCCCGGCCATTTCGACATTGATGCCGGGACGGATTTGTTCCAGTTCCAGGCCTTCTTCGATTAAATCGACAATACCCTGAAGCAGTTCCTGGCGACTTTCGATAACCCAGGCCTGCAGTTCCTGGAAACTTAATGGCCGCTCGTTGAACAAAAGGTGAAGACGCTTGCGGTTGTCCTTGATCAGGTCAAGGTGGGTTTTTATAATATCGTGCATGGTACCCCTGATTGATGACGATCCGGAAAAATGCTTGCGGAAAGATTGCAGGTACGCTTCAGCACAGTAAGAAAAACTTTCTTTGAAGAGAACTTCTTTGCTGGAAAAATATTCATAAACTGTCCCTTTGCCTACTTCTGCCCGCCCGGCAATATCGGTAATTGTAACCTGGTAGTAGTCCCTGTCCAAAAACATCTCAACGGCCGCAAGAAGAATCTGTTCTTTCTTGCTCCCTGCCGTAATTTTCTGATCATTGACCTCCGGCATTGTCTAAAAACCCCTTTCTTCAGTCCCAGCTTCCCCCGGCAATACTACTGCTTTTCTGCCCCCGTCCGGCTAAACGCTATTGCGTTCCCCGGAACCGGCGCGGCTGGCGCCCCGGCGATCCCGGTATTTAATGACGGCAGCGCTGCAGGGTTTGCTGCAAATATTTTTACTGAATCACACTGACTGTCTCCTGACCGGATATTCCGAACAGGTAGAGAATCACGCCTGCAATGATCAGCACAACAACCATGCGTATAACGACCATAAAGAGCGTTTTATCCTTCCGCCAAGTATACTTTTGCTGCTGTCCACCGACGGGGGTTGCTACAGGGCTGCCACCGGCCACGGGCACAGCCTGCATTTCGGCTTCTTCCAGTGCAACTCTCTTCTCCACGGTCAGGACTTTATAAATTGAAGGGATCACCAGCAGCAGGAGTAATGTCCCCGACAACTGACCACCGATAATGGTTATCGCCATCGGAGCCTGCAGTTGGCTTCCTTCTCCGAAACCTAAAGCCAGCGGGAGCAGGCCCAGCCCTGTAGTGGCGGTAGTCATCAGGATCGGGCGCAGACGGGCAGCCGCTCCTTCGATAATCGCTTCCTGAAGGGGGAGTCCGTAGATCCGCCTCTGCTGGTTAATAAAGTCAACCATGATAATACCATCGTTAACAAGGATGCCGGAGAGGACGACCAGCCCGATCATGGCCGGGATACTGATGCTGTTGCCTGTAATCATCAGCGCCGCAATAGAACCTGCATAAGCCAGGGGCAGGCTGCAGATAATGATAAAGGGATGCAGCAGAGACTCAAACTGGGCTGCCATTACCAGGTAAACCAGCAGCGCAGCCATCAGGACCACCAGCTGCAGCTCCGACATTACATCGCCCATTATATTGAAGCTGCCCGCGGGCTTGATTTCATAACCGTCCGGCAGGGCAATCGCTTCCAGGGCGGCAAGAGCTTCTTCTGTTGCAGCCCCCAGATCGGTATTGCCGTATTGCATCTGGATCTGGCCGATTACGTTCCGGTTCTCGCGCGGGATGCTCTGCGGCCCGAAAGCTTCCGACAAATCGGCCACTTCATTTAACCGGAGGTATTCCCCGCCGGGGGTATAAAAACCGATCTCCCCTAAATCGCTAATGGTGTTTATATCGCTTTTTTCATAGCCGAGAATAATGCTCAGGATACCGGCATCAGCAGTCTCAATCCGGCTGACCGGGATGCCTTCTAACGCCTGGCGCACGGCAGTGGCAACCTGGACCTGGGTAACTCCTTTTTGTAAAGCCTGGCCCTGGTCAAGACGGATGTGAATTTCCGGCCTGTTCTCTTCCAGGGAAGAGGTAATATCACTAAACATGGGATTGTCTTCAAGTATCTTAACCGCCTGCCCGGTAAGATCTGTAATCGTCTCCAGGTCGGGACCGCTGACGGCCAGGTCAAGGCTGGTCTCGAGACCTGCCGCATCAAGCAATGATTCACGGGCGTAAGTAACACTCGCCTGATCAGACAGGGCGGCAACTTCATCGCGCAGTTCATCAATAATCCGATCGATTTCATCGGCATAATCCGGGTCTATATCTACCCTGACCCGGGCCTGGTTCGTGGAACCGCCGCCGCCGGGCAGGCCAAAAAAACCGGACCCGCCCACGCTGAGCGAGGAAGAGATAATTTCATCCCGCCCTTCCAGGATTTTTTCTATCCCCGAGGCATAATCATCGGTTACTGCCAGAGATGTGCCCGGGGGCAGGCTGGCGTTAATTGTAAATGCCGATTCGTCGGTTGAGGGAAAAAGCTCTGTCCCCAGGGTGGTAAAACCAAGAACCCCGATGCCGACACAAAGCAGGGCAAAAATCATCACCCACCAGGGGTAACGGACAGCATACTCAAGCGCTTTACGGTACAAACGCATACGCGGCACATGGGTTTGATCAACTTCTCTTTGACGGCGCAGGCGCAGGGATCGTGAAGCCAACAGGGGGATAACGGTGAGGGCTACCAGCAACGAAGCCAGTATTGCACAGGCTACAGTGAGCGCAAATTCCCAGAAAATCTGGCCGGCCAGGCCGCTTAAGAAGACCACAGGAAAAAAGACGCTGATCGTGGTCAGGGTAGAGGCGGTGATCGCTCCGGCCACTTCCTGTGCACCGTTGACCGCCGCTTCGGAAGGGGTTTCACCGAGCTGGTAACGCCTGAAAATGTTTTCACTGACCACGATGGCATTGTCGACAAGCATACCCGCCGCCAAAGCCAGGCCGCCTAAAGTCATCAGGTTGATCGTCATATTGGTAAAATAAAGCAGCGTAAAGGTAGCGATGATCGCCGCCGGGATACTGATCGCGATAAACATTGTTGTCCGCCAGTTGCGCAGAAAAAGCAGGAGCACAATAATAGCCAGGACAGCCCCGCCAAGTAGCGACCAGGCCAGATCGGCCAGGGCTGACTCAATTTCTTCACCCTGGTCCATAACGACATTGAAGCCAACCTGCGAGAAAGCGCCGCTGCTTTCTTCAGAAAGTGTGTCCAGGGCAGCCTTGATCTGGCGGGCTGTCATAACGGTGTTGGCATCGCCTTCTTTTTGAAAGACCAGGTTGATACTCGGTTGTTGATTAAACCGGGTGATCGACTCCGGGCTGTAAATATCCTGGGCTATGCTGGCAATCATTCCGAGCGACACGGGGTTAATCGGGAAATCATCGTCGAAATCGAGCCCCCCTAAACCCGACCCGCCCGGGTTCATTGAATTGAGAACCATCGCGGTGGCCAGATCGGTCAGGCCGTCTTCCAGGTTGCCGGCAGCACTGCCGAGGCCGCTTTCAAAATCGCCCTGAATATTTGAAAGCCAGCCGTTTAAATCGGGGATCGAGACAATCGGTTCACGACGGATATTCTCCCAATCCTCATGGAAGCTGATCAGCAAATAGTTATTACCGCTCCCGGTTACCAGGGAGTTTCTTTCAGCCAGGGAAGCCAAATCTGCCGCACTGATATCTAACCGATCGAGGCTGCGCGGGTCAATCGGAAGGATAATCCGGTTGTTATCCCAGGTTGCCTGCTCGAGCATCCAGACATCTTCGAGAAGGACAGATTCGGAGCCGGGGAGGTTCAGCAAGCCGTCTTCGTCGTTTAGCCTGGAACGGCCAAGTGAAGTCAAGGAAAGATCTAAGCTCCGGCTGCTCTCTTCGTAGGTTATATGGGGACTGGCGGTAAAAATCCGCAGCCTGTTTTCAAAATCTACTTCATTTTCCGCCGCCCACGCGGCATTAACAGGCAGGCGAAGGTTGCTGCTGCTCACAGAAGCCAGATCATAATCAAAGAGATCATCCCAGTAAACTTCCCGGACAGGCACCTCTGAAAACAGCCCCCCGCCTCCGGAAAAACCGCCGGATAGCAGGTCATTCTGACCTGCAAGCACCTGGTTCAGGTTAATGTCAATTTCCCGCCCGACCATATCTTCAAGCGCTTCCTGATCAACCTGGAACCCGACCACTAAGTCTGAGAGCATTTCACTCTCGGCATAACGGCCCAGGAAACGAATCCTCACCTGGCGGTCTTCAAGATCAATAATTCCTGCCGGGAGATCGATCAGGCTTGCCCTGAGGACATTGGCAACCTGTTCGAATGAAACTTCATACTCGTCCATTACGTCAGGCGATGTCCTGACAAACAAATCCTGCCTTGCGCCGCCCTGGATCTGCACACTGGCGACACCGGGCAGCGATTCCAGGCGCGGCGATGCT
>SKOR01000073.1 GCA_007119965.1 Syntrophomonadaceae bacterium | reverse complement strand
GATTCAAACCGGTCATCGTCGAAATGGTGTAGGCTGCGATCAGTACTAAAAGCGCAACGATGACATAGGCTTCTGTCATAACAATGCCAAATACTGAAGTTGTGCCGTAGCGAATCGAAATAACACCCATGCCCAGCGAAGTGCTGATCCCGGCTACTGTGGCAAAAACTGCTAAAAAGTCAACCAGTTTTCCGAGAAAGCCGTGAGCCCGGTCCCCTAAAAGAGGCTCCAGCGCGTAGGAAAACCTTAACGGGTTTCCAAGCCTGTAGGTCGAATAGGCAATGGCAACACCGATTACCGAGTAGCATACCCAGCCGTGAATACCCCAGTGCAGCAGGGTAATCTGCATGGCAACAGGCGCCGCTGCCGCAGTTCCGCTTTCCGCCAGGTACGGGGTATCCATGAAGTGATACAGCGGCTCGGCAACCCCCCAGAAAATAAAACCAACCCCGATACCACAGCTAAACAACATGGCAATCCAGTTGAAGGTGGTGTATTCAGGAACATCGCGGTCTTTGCCAAGTTTAATTGAGCCAAACCTGGAAAAGGCCAGCCAGATAATAAATAAGATAGACCCGGCAATCACAAGCATATACCACCAGGTAAAGTTGGAAACTACAAATGCATCGGCGACATTAAGAATTTCTGCCAACCGCTCCGGGACAATAACGCCAAAAATAAGTGCCACTACCAGGGCAATAAACGATACCCAGAAAACCGGTGCATCAATGTCGCCCAAATACTTTTTAAGCATTCTTGTTCCTCCTTCTTCTTAGTAGGTTATATTTCCTTATACTTAAATAACGGCTTTAATCAACTTAAGGGTTACTCACCTCCCTGCCTGTTAGATGCAAGCCTCATTTGCCCACAGGACATGAAAACTCGCAATTACGGCAGTATTTAACTATTTTCTGAGGTTCTGTACTGACACCAGGAACGTTCTGCTCCTTTGCGCTGTCAGAATCCCTGGTCATCTGGCTGTTGCACCTGTCCCTGCTGTAATTGCCAATCAGGCCGGGCAGATTGGTTTGCTCCATTTTTTCAGCCGAGAAAACTATTTCTTTAAACGCTTTTTGGGGACAGGCTTCTAAACAGGGAGCGGGGCAGAGCGCGCAGGGATTAAATTTAGCGGGGCCGGTTGCCGGAAAACTTTCCGACAGCAGCATCGCCCGCAAACGTACCCGGGGGCCATATTCGGGGGTGATCACAAGGTTGTTTTTCCCGATGCTGCCAAGGCCGGCATAATATGCGGCATCTTTAAGGAAATGACCGCCTTTTTCAATATGATAAGGGATAGGGTGGGTTGTTACCGGATAATTCGCTTCAATCCATGCAGAAAGCTTTTTGTTGATGTCTACAAGTATTCTGTTTCCGGGAGGGTCTTTTTTACCATGCCACCAATCCAGGTGTGGCTCATCTTCGGGGTGAACATAAGCGATAACCAGTGCACTTCTTGTGCCTTCGGGCCAGTAAACTTCGCCTGGCTCCAAACCGAGATCGCTTTCACGACTGCCCACATCTGCCTGGGGCAGCCTTGGGGCAAGAGTATAAGACGGGGCCGTTTTTAAATCTTCAATGTCACAAAAACCGGTCAGGGAAGCTCCAAGTTCTTTTGCTTTCGCCAGTATAGCCGATGAACACCGGAGCTGTTCCAAATACCCCAAGTTCATTTTTTTTACGCGATCCAACCTCTCGGTATGATCCAAAACATGCCTCCTCCTGACTTCTGGCTCAAGTATTTATTTAATAAGTACAGATTCGGCTAAAATATTTGACTCAAATACCACCTTAAATGCTTCGACCACCTGAATTATTCAAATTCCCTATATTATAAAAAAAATAGCTTATGTAAAAAATAACACACATGAATAACTGATAATATAGCCGGTACTTGCTCATTTTTATACATTCCGTGCATAACCTGCTTTTCAAGGCATTCTTATGCGAAGCAGCTGCAGGAATAACAGAAAGGATTATTGCAAATACCAATAACCGCGCACTTGCCGTTTGAAATAATACCGCTGCTGAGATTACAATCAACCCGGCATTGCGTTTATGCATACAGCCGGAATCATCACAACTCTTTCTCGCCCTTATATTTAAAGCGGGAATCATATAGACTATTAGTGGCGCTATTTTTCTTGAGTTAAGCAATTTCACAGGCAGTCAAAGAACTGCGGCTTAAAGGCGTTCCCTGTTTTATCAGAGCTATGGCACGATTCTTGCTTAATAGTTTAATAACGGCCTTAATCAGCGAAAACAGAACCCTGAATTACCATGCACTTTCATTAATGGACATGAGCTGAATAAGAGCAGGAAAAGGAGGAATAAGAGAAGTTCATATAAGAGAAAAAGTAACTTTCGCAACACAGCAAAATCCTGTCTGTAAAATTATCGGGAATATAGTTTCAAAATCAATAAAACCTTTAGGAGGCAGAAAAAATGGATTTTAATTTAAGACCGGAACATGAGATGTGCTGCAAATCAGTGCGTGAATTTGCGGAAAATGAACTGCAGCCCGGCGCTGCTGAAAGAGATGAAAAAGAAGAGTTTTCGATGGATATCTTTAATAAAATGGCCGCTATGGAACTGACCGGTATCCCCTGGCCTGAAGAGTATGGCGGAAGCGGGGGAGATTACGTAGATTATATTATCGCTGTAGAAGAAATATCCCGCGTTGATGCTTCGGCTGGAATCACTCTTTCTACTCATACCTCACTCTGCAGCTGGCCGATCTACCAGTATGGAACAGAAGAGCAAAAACAGAAATATCTCATTCCCCTGGCCAGGGGCGAGAAGCTGGGCGCTTTCGGTTTAACTGAAGCTTCTGCCGGCTCAGACGCAGCAGGCCTGCAAACTAATGCCGTGCTCGATGGTGACGAGTATGTCCTGAACGGAAACAAGATCTTTATCAGCAATGCCGGCTTTGCAGAAACATACGTTATTATTGCTTACACCGACAAAGAGAAAAAAAATAAGGGCATGAGCGCTTTTATTGTCGAAAAGGGAATGCCCGGCTTTACTTTCGGTAAAATGGAGAAAAAGTTGGGGATTCGTTCCTCTGCCACCGGTGAGCTGATTTTTGATAATGTCCGCCTGCCCAAAGAAAACCTGCTTGGCAAGGAAGGCGAAGGCTTCAAAATAGCCATGCAGATACTGGACGGCGGAAGAAACGGCGTAGCAGCCCAGGCTCTCGGTATTGCCCAGGGAGCGCTTGACGTGGCTGCAGCTTATGCCAAGAGCCGCGAACAGTTCGGCCGCCCGATCGCCACTTTCCAGGCGATATCCTTTAAAATTGCAGAAATAGCAACCAAGGTTGAAGCAGCCCGCCTGCTAACCTATAAAGCTGCTTTTCTGAAAAGCGAGGGCCTCCCTTACGCCAAAGAATCGGCCATGGCGAAATTGTTTGCCTCTGACGCAGCAATGGAAATAACTGTCGATGCAGTGCAAATCATGGGCGGTTACGGATTCACCCGTGACTACCCCCTGGAAAGATTCATGCGCGATGCTAAAATCACCCAGATTTATGAAGGAACCAACGAAGTCCATAAGATGGTTATCAGCAGGTATGTATTATCTTAAGAAAACAGCATGATTAAGCCGCGGGCGTCCGCTTTCGCCTCCTGCGGATCAGTGGAATCGTAAAAGGGCTGCCCCGTTTATGTTTTATAGCAAACATAAACGGGGCAGCTTCTCTTTTTATAGTTTCAAGGACGATAATGCCCGTTATCTATCATATATCTCCGTATTCTATTATATTTATTACGCTCACAGTATGATAGAGTCATAACAGAATAGAATATTTATAATTTTTTTCCAAAGGCAGGTTCTAAATATCTCAAAACAAGCTGAACAAACCGGGGCGGCATTTAAACGGCCATACCCAGATTCAGTTCCCGTCTGCCGGCCAAGGCCCCACTGGAAAGTGTTGACTGCCTTATTGACGCAGCGAGAGATTACGGGAAATATAGAAATAACGGTTAAAACTTAACTTGCAGAAAATGATGTCATTATTTCAAGGAGAGGATCAGCATGACGGACAATGTAAAGCTGGATACGCCTGTAAGTGAGGTTATGACCGCCAATCCGGCGACTATATCTACAAACAGCTCAATCAGGGAAGCTGTAGATATGTTCAAAGAGTTCAGTATCGACGGCCTGCCGGTAACCACTCCGGATAAAAAGGTGCTGGGCATCATCACCAAGTCTCATGTCCTCTGCGCTCTTAAGGAGGGCCTGGACTGGGAAGACCCGGTTGATAAAATCATTGCCCGGAACATTATGTGTATTGACGAAGCAACAAATGTCTACGACATCTGCACGATGCCGGTAAAAAGGCTGCCCGTAACAGATAACCTAAATGAAATAGTGGGCATGATCACCAAAACAGACCTGATTCGGATTTTTTCACGGGATGTGCGCCAGGTCAAGGAAAGACTGACCACTATTATCGAGTCATCCCCCAGCGGTATTGTTGCCGTCGACGGGGATAAAAATATCATTACCCTGAACCCTGCCGCAGAAAATATTCTCGGTGTCCAGGCTTCTGCCGTAATGGGAGAACCTGTGGAAAAACATTTTCTGAAAGCATCGCTGCTGAAAGTTTTTGAAACCGGCCGGGCCGGTCGCGGCCTGAATGAAAATGAAAATGGAAAATCCCTGCTGGTTAACACCGCCCCGATTGTTAAAAAAGACCGGGTCATGGGTGCGGTTGCCTTCTTTGAAGACCTGTCAGAGCTGGAGAATATCTCCTCTCAGCTGCATTCTTACAAAATAATGAGCTCTAAACTGCGGGCTACTATTGATTCATCCTTTGACGGAATCTGTGTGCTGACACCTGCCGGACAGATCGAAGAAATCAATAACGCTTACAAGCTTTTAATGGGTGACGACCTGGAAGAACACAAAAAATTTTTTCTCGACAAATTGATCGGCCAGGTCAAAATTTCCGGCAAAGCGGTGACTATCTCCCAAACTACACAAACCGGGCGCCATGTCCTGATCACAGGCAACCCCGTTTTCGAAAATCAAAACGAACTGTCGATGATTGTAACCAATATCCGTGACATTACCCTTTTAAACTCCTTAAAAGCAGAACTGAAAGAAACAAAGGAACTAAAAGAAAAATACAGCAAGGAATTGAGCAGCCTGAGAGACAGCACGTTAGGGTCTGAGCGAATTATTTCAAACAGCCCCGAAATGAAAAAAGCGGCAGAACTTGCTTCCAGGGTCGCTTCTTTCGATTCAACGGTTCTGCTGCTGGGTGAAACCGGCGCGGGCAAAGAGCTGATTGCCAAGCTTCTCCACGAAAAAAGCTCGCGCAGCCAGGGACCCTTTATCAAGGTAAACTGCGCTGCCATACCCGAGCAGCTGCTTGAATCAGAACTATTCGGTTACACCCCCGGCGCCTTTACGGGAGCAAACAAAAAAGGCAAAAAAGGGCAGTTTGAGCTGGCCCAGGACGGCACTATCTTTTTGGATGAAATTGCCGATCTGCCTCTTTCTTTGCAGGCCAAGCTGCTGCGGGTTTTACAGGAACAGGAGATCAACAAGGTAGGCGGAACAGCTCCTGTCAAATTGAATGTCCGGGTAATCACTGCGACCAACAAAAACCTTGAAGATATGGTTCAGCAGGGTTCGTTCCGGCAGGATCTTTTCTACCGGTTAAATGTTATTCCCCTGCAAATTCCGTCCCTGCGCAAACGCAGGGAAGATATCCCTTCCCTGGCTTTTATTTTTCTTAAAAAATATAATGTGCAGTTCTGCACAGAAAAGAGATTCACCTCCGCCGTGCTCGACTGCTTTATGGAATACAGTTGGCCCGGCAATGTGCGCGAGCTGGCAAATATTATCGAAAGACTGGTGGTAACGTCTAAAGATGAGCTGATTAATGAAGATGACCTGCCTGACTTTATGATCAGCCGAAGAAGAAAAAGCGATGATATCTGCACGCAGTTAGAACGCCCGGAAGACTACCAGGGCGGGACAGCCCCCCTGGATGTAAGCGTTCCGTTAAAATCGGCAGTGTTGGATCTGGAAAAGAAGATCATCATGAAAGCAATAGATAAACACGGCAGCATCCGCAAGGCGGCCCGTGCCCTGAAGGTTGATCCTTCAACCCTGGTGCGCAAAATGGATCGCTACAATAAATATAAAGCCCAATAACCTTCAATCCGCCCGCATTGTTTATTTATTTAAAACGGGCTGTACGCATAAGTGCAACACCTGCCCTGGTGTTGCATCTGTGCGTACAACCCGAAAGCTGAGCCTGCCCGTTTTTTTAAAGCACCCATTAAGCCGGGTTAACTCATCCGTTCCCGGTTAACCGGTTTTTCACTGACCCCTTTTGCCGCCTCCCTGCTGAAAAGGGTCGGTATGGTCAGCATTAATATTTTGAAGTCCAGGAAAAAAGAATAGTCGGCAAGATAATAAAGATCATAGCGCAGCTTATCCTGCGTGTTGGTGGCATAATAGCCGTTAACCTGGGCCAGGCCGGTAATCCCGGGTTTAACCAGGTGGCGCAATTTATACTCGGGCATTTCTTTCTGAAATTTTTCGACAAAGAAAGGCCGCTCCGGGCGCGGGCCGACAATGCTCAGATCGCCTCGCAGCACATTGTAAAGCTGGGGCAGTTCGTCAAGCCTGGTTGCCCGCAGAATTTGGCCGACAGGCGTGACCCGGTCATCTTCCTCGGATGATAATACAGGGCCGCTTTCTTCTTCGGCGCCGACAATCATCGTGCGCAGCTTATAAAGGGTAAACGGCTTGCCCCGCAACCCGACCCGCTCCTGGGTGAAGATCGCCGGTCCGGGGGACCCGAGGCGTACGGCAAGCCCGGCGATGAGCAGCAGCGGCAGGGCAGGCACAGCAATAAGCAGGACGCCTGCCAGGTCGAGGCTTCTTTTCATAAACAGCTGCAGGAAAGACGGCTGCATGTCGTGGCATTCAATTACAGGGGTATCGTGAACCTGGGTCATCGCCGCCCTGGTCAGGATAATTTCATAAAGATCGGGCACGATGAAAACTTCCTTGTTCCAGTCGAAACTTTCCCGGATAATCCTGTTTTTCTGATCCATATCGAGCTGACCGGTAATCAACACCGCATCGACTTTTTCCAGCCAACCGGAAAACTCGTCGGACCGGCCGGGATCTAAAACCCCGATCACTTCAAAAATACCTTTCGGCAGGCACATAATTTTTTCCAGGGCGTAATTAACATCAACGGGTCTGCCGATCACCAGCAGTTTTTTCTGACCATGAATCCACAGCTCCAGCCGCCAGTAGAGGATCCGCCAGCCGAGCAGAAGCACGAGCTGCAGGAGCGGCGCAGCCACGAAAACGCTGCGCTGAAAAATAAAAGCCCTCGTCCAGAAGGCAAAGAATATGCTTAACAGGGTCAGCCCGATCACGCCGATCACCAGGGCACGCACAATTGGAGTAATGCCGCTGCGCTGATTAGTGTAGAGGCCGAGGTTGTTAAAAAGCAAAACGGTAACCAGGGAGACTGCCGGGAACAGAATCAATAGAGGGCCGATCTGAAAACTCTGCAGTTCGCCGGTAGCGAGGACAAAACCGAAATAGAGCCCCAGGTTCGCCAGGGCAATATCAACCAGCGCTACCAGCCACTTCGGTATGCCTTCAGGTTTTATATTGATGCCATTTCTTTCAACCACGATCACAACCCTCTCCGGCTTGAACTAAAATTGATGCTTAATAAACAGGGCTAACCCTCTTGCTTTACCAAGACAGATTTCTTGATCAGAACCAATTATCCTGCCTATTATACACTTATGAACATAAATAAGGTAGTTGCTTGAAGGGAGCTCGGAGTAATAATCAAGTTTTTTGCCCCTGATCAGGCAAAAGCTGAAAATTAACAGATCGCGGATATTTGGCAGGTACGCCGTCCCCTACTGTCAAATTTTGCGGTATTTTGGGGTGAAGGGGCGGTAGCGGCGGAGGCCGCGGGCTATTTGCAGCAGGTTGCCCAGGTAGACAAGGTAGTAGTACCATTTCCTGGTCAGGCCCAGCCAGGCCGCGATCGCCGCATTGGTAAGCAGGGGTAAAGGGGGCCAGACCAGGTAGAACAGCGGTGCGGTAACCAGTCCGCTGAAGACTATGAAGGGGTACGGGTAGCTGCCGATAAACCGGAGCAGGGTTCCTTCGCCGGCGCGGGCAGCGACAACCTGGCCTGCCCCGTAGAGTTTTTTGCCCCGCCAGCGGGGCAGGAAGTTCAGTTTAATTTTTTCCGCGGCAGTCAGGTAAGGGGTGTAGTGATCGGCCATCGGCAGGTCCACAGCCCTGACCTGGCCGCCGGCGGAGCGAATGCGGCTGTACAGGTCTATTTCTTCAAGCTGATAAACAGCAGGGTTCCAGCTGCCGGCCCTGAGCACGCAGTCCCGCAGGTAGAGCACGGCCCCGCCGTGGTATCCGGCAGGCTTGCCCCACTTCTCCACCGCCCCCATTTCTCTTTGCGCCAGGGTGACGCAGTCGCGGACGGCAACAACCCTGCCCCGGTCGTCAAGATAGCGGTTGCAGGTCCGCCCGACAAATCCTGCCGTCCGGGCGGGCAGCTCCCCGGCCTTTTTCAGCCGCTCTAAAAACTGTCGAAACTCCCCGCGCAAAACCATATCGCCGTCCAGGTAAAGGATCCACCGGCCGGCGGCCTCTTTGGTCCCGATATAGCGGCCCGTTCCGGGGGCGTAAACCGAACCCTGCTCAACAAGGTAAACCTCTGCTCCGTGCTCTAAGGCAACCTGTACGCTTTGATCATCGGAACGCGAGTCGACGTAAATCCACTGGATATCGTCGCCTGGGGGCAGGGAGCTAAACAGCGCCGGCAGGCGCTCTGCTTCATTGCGCCCGATCACGACGACTGATAGCCATATCTTATTTTGCTTGCTGCCGGTTTCTTTGTTCACCACAGGATGACCTTCTTTGCATTGAAAATTAGTATTTGCTCAGCCATATTTAGTTGCAGCTGTCTGCCAGAGAGAGCTGTGCCCGCTGGTCGCTTAGGCTGGAACTGCATCGGCTTAGCTGCAGCCTTTCCCCTGGGTTGCCCCCGCGACAAGCTCATCCAGAGCTCTCGCTCGCTGGCCGACCTCCTGTCGGCCAACCCGCTCCAGGCCTCGCTTCACCGGCATTCCCACGCCTGCACTTTATGCTCGATTCAGTTTTCTTTGGCAGACCCTGCAGTATCATGGCAATCCTGGCTGAGCAGTTATAATATTTTTTCTGGCCCGGGTGCTTCTGCTCATTACAAAGGCTTTACTGGCTCAGCTTTGCCTCCACGATTGCCGAAATTTCTGCAAAGCGGCTCTCCCAGGTATGCCCGGATGCGAATTTTCGAAAGGCCGCTTTCTTTTCCCGTCGCTCCGGCTCCCTCTTCTGCCCTGCTACAGCCTCCCGCAGGGCTGAACAGAAGCCTTCCCGGTCGCTGTAACTGTGCAGGGGTCCTTCCATCGCCTTTAGTTCGCGCAGCATGGGGGCCGCCACGGGCAGCCCGCTGGCCAGGTATTCATAATACTTGATCGGGTTTACCGCCTCGGTCAGCTCGTTGAGATAAAAGGGAATCAACCCGGCAGCGCTTGCCTGCAGGTAAGCGGGAAGCTCCCCGTATTGCTTCGGCCCCAGCCAGGTAAAGTTATCTTCCGCCTGCAGGGCCTGCAGGGCAGGCTTTAATTTTTCAAAGGTAAGCGGGCCAATCAGCAGAAAATGGATTTCCTTAAGGGAATGCACTGCGTGAGCAAGCGTCTCCAGGTCAAAGCGGGTATCTATCGTTCCCACATAGACCGCCACAGGCCTGCCGTCAGCAGGAAAATCGGGAGGAACCGTTTCCTTCTCCCCGAAAAAGATATCGCTAACCCCGTTCGGAAGGTAATAGAGATCATCTTTCCGCACCGAGCGGGCCCACTCCCACAGAGAGAGCGATGTGGCGACAACAAAATCGACCCGCCTGATCAATTCCTTCTGCAGTTCGCCGACATTGGCGGGAATCCCGCTGAATTTATCCAGGCGGTCAGCCAGGCGGTAGCAGCTCACCCTGTGCGGCACCAAATCCAACAGGCTTAAGGCCACCGGCCCGGCACACCAGAGCAGGTCTACCTGGTCAAAACCTTTTCTCTTCAGCTGACCTGCCAGCGGGGGCAGGCAAAAACGGTACTGGTTGCGCCCGACTGCCGGGCTGCGCAGCAGGGGCAGGTTGTAATAAAAGAGCAGGGAGAACGGTACCAGCCAGCCGATTCCGTCTAGCTCGCTCCCGCCGGCACGCCAAACCGCAAAGCGGCGGCGGTTTAAATTGTCTGGCTTGAAAACATGCAGGGGACTGATCGCCGGACCCAGCCACAGGCAGTCATGGCCCGCCTTTTGAAAGAGGCGGACGTAGTGGTGCGAACCGAGCGGGTCGGGCCGGTCCAGGTTATGAGATTCGGCAAACAGCACTTTCATGTTATCAACCGCCTTCACTATCTTTTCAGCAGCCGCTTCAGCATACGCGCCATATCGGCCAGGCTGAATTTCTCCGCCCCGCCCACGATCAGGGTCAGGGCCAACCCGCAGGCTAAAAGCACCGCCAGTTTCAGGGCGAAGTTAGCCCACAACCCGGGCCCGCTGTAAGCAATCAGGGCGATTATCGCGATCGACGCCAGGGGCACAGCCAGCAGGGCAGAGATCAGCTTCAGCGGGTAATCCACGGGCCACAGTTTTCTCGAGATCAGGGCATAGCTCAAAGCAAACAGGATGTAAGCCATTCCTGTGGCCGCCCCCGCCCCGGCGATACCGAAAGGCGGAATCAAAAGGGCGTTGAAACCGATATTGGCCGCCGCCACGAACCAGCAGGCCAGCATAATATAGACCGTTTTGTTTTTAACCATGATCCCCACTGCAGAAACCTGGGCCGTCGTAAAAAAGAGAAATCCTGCCGCCAGAAAGGGGATGGCCGCAAAAGCGCCGTAATAGGCGGGCGGCACAAGCACAAAAATGACCTCCTGGGCCAGGGCGACAAAACCGGTCACCACCAAACCGGAAGCGGCCAGCAGGTAAACCATGGTCCGTTTAAAAACCTGCGCCGCGTATACACTGTCTTCCTCGTAAACCTTTACCGCATGCGGCAGCCACGACTGTCCCACCGCCGTCTGCAGCAGCATCAGCACCGCCGCCATCGCCGCTGCAATTGAGTAGAGCCCCACTTCTCCGAGCGAAGCCAGGCGCACCAGCATCAGGCGGTCGGCATTGCTTAACAACCAGAATGCGATGTTCATAGGCACCAGGGGCAGTCCGAAGAGGAGCAGCTTTTTAAGGAATTTTTTCGAAAAGCTCCAGCTGAGCAGGTCGCGAATGTACCAGAGCCGCACGGGAATCATCAACATCGAAGCTGCGGCAGTCCCCAGGAGGGCCCCCGCCACGCCGAGATCGAAGGCAAGCACAAAAGTAACTGAAAGGGTGAGAATCAGGGCGGCAGTAAGAACGTTAAGAACGGTAAACGCCCTGGCCCGGAAGCGGTTGCGCAGGGCCTGCGACAGAATCAGGTTCATCATCGTCGGGGCGCTCGAAAGAAGGCCGATTACCAGGGCGGCACGGTAAGTGTCGTCACCGAGCATCCATTCGGCCAGGGTCGCGCTGAAAGGCAGAACGGCCAGCAGAACTACAACGCTCCACACGGCGAGGAAAGAAAACCAGGTGGCCGACAGGGTCTGTTTTTCCTCTTCGGTTTTACACTTAAAAAAGTAGCGGGTATAGGCATTGTCGCCGCCCAGCATCAGGATGCCGGTCAGAAAGGCCACCATCACGTTAATGAAGCTCCAGGCGCCGTACTGGGCGGGATCGAATATACGGGTAAATATGGGAGCCGAGATAATGGACATCCCTTTAATCAGCAGGCTGCCCGAACTGTAGACTGCCAGGTCGGAGAAAAGTTTTTTGAAGTTAAAGGCGGGAGCCGGTTGTTGCGGCCCGGAACCGCTGCTACCTCCCCCGCTTTGGCCTGCTTCGGAGCCGCCACCCGGGTCTGCAGGCGACCCGCTTTCACCGGGCCGCGGTTCGTGCAAACCCGATCGGTCAGGCTTAAATTGTTCGTCACTAACAGGCAAAGGCTGCAGCACCCCCATGGCCGATTTTCTGTAAACTAACCAGAAGAGTCAAGTTGATCAATTCGTTGCTGTCAAAGCCGGATCAAATCATCTCCGGCTACCGCCCTTTTCTAGCCAGCTCTTTTTTCACGATTGCGCTCAGCTCTTCCAGGCGCACCTGCAGCGCATCCATAAAAGCTTTTTCCAGCTGATCTTCAGCCGGCTCTTCATCTTCGATTTCGGGAGGCTGGCCCAGGTCTCCACCGCTTAACAGGAATACCCTGGCAGGATGCTCACTGTATTTCTTGTAGAGCACAGGCGACGGGGTTACAATCAGGTCGACCGCCCCGGCCAGTTTGGCCCGCTTCTCCCTTGTCGGCTGGCTGTCAATATCTTCGAGGGCATAATAAAGCGTCAGGGCGCCTTTCTTACCGTACGCAGCAGTAAAGAGAGCGGCAGCGGGATCGTCAATCCAGACCAGGTCGGGTTCAAAATCCTTTTCCAGCAGGTAGAAGTTCAACTGCATCAGGCGGCGCTTCTCGTTCAAATTTTTCAGCGACGGGATCGGCAGCAAATCGACTCCCGGGTTGTATATGGTCAGCCCTTCTTTTAAAGTGGTAATTCGCGGCAGCAGGGCCCCCGTGATTTTCCCGTACGGATTGGCCCAGATCACCTGGTTATATGTGGACAGCAGCTCAAGCATGACGTGCTGCTCTGTGGGATCGGCCCAGGCGCTGCCTCCCGCAAACAGGATTTTTTTGTCGCTTAGAATGGTCTTCCCCTCCAGTCAGGGCTCCCGGCGTTCCCCGCCCAGCAGGCGGATCGGCTCGCGCCGGAAGAGTTTCTTAACCGCCAGGCCCGCAAAGTAGCAGATGCTCAGCGGCAGGTGGTAGATCGCTGTCAGCGGAATGGCGGACAGGTGGCCGAAAGCAGCCCTGAAATCCCCCGCCGCTAACCGGGCCAGCATAAAGCCAGCCGAGTCGTTAACCAGGTTATTTTTAACCTTTTCCACTTCAAGGGCGCTGAGCTTAACATTATCATATAGTTTTAAATTACGATAGCGGATCAGGTAAGCTTCGGCAAAAGTAAAACCGCGGGCCGTGCTTCCCGCCTGCCCCGAACCGCTGTGGTAGCCTGTCACGGTCAGCGGTCGGTGGACAAACGCAAGGTCATACTTGTTCAGGATGCGGTAAAAAAGCTCGCTGTCGGCGTGGAGCAGGTCGGTGCGGAACCCGCCCAGCTCCCGGTAAGCGCGGTGTGCTACCATCAGCGAAGCGGGCGAAAACAGGTTAGCCCTCGCCTCCGGCTCCAGCAGCAGGCGGCGCAGGAATTCCGGGCCGTTTACCGCTTCCGTACCCTCCGGCAGGATCCCGGTCACCAAACGCTCGCCATCGTAGTAGTGGGACGAAACCAGGCCGGCCCGGACGGTCTTTTCACCGGCCCGCACCATCCCGGAGAGGCAGCCGGGCAGCAGGCGGTCGTCATCGCCTATAAACTTAAGCCAGCGGCTTTGATCCGCCGCGGCGGCAAAAACCTTAACAAAATTCTCCAGGCGGGGCAGGGTCTCTTCGTTACGGATTAACCTGACCCGTCTGTCCCCGGTGTATTCCTTAAGTATGGCGGCGGTGCCGTCGGTGGAAGCGTTATCAACAATGACCAGCTCAAAATCCGGATAGTCCTGGGCCAGGACGCTTTCAACCGCCTCCCGCACAGCAGCCTCTCCATTGTAAACCGGCAGCAGTACGCTGACCAGTGGATTCAATCCAAACAGCACCTTTCAGGCGCAGCAGTTGAAAAGGGCACCTGCTGCAGGTTTTTATTGCAAGTAAACTGCGTTTCCTTGTTACGGCAGCGGCAAATAGCAGGCGCGCAGGCTACTTGAACCGGCCTACCCTGGAAGGGCACCCTCCCTCTTACGCTTCATACGGCCGCAAGCTCCTTACCGGTAGATATGCCAGGCGCCGCGCAGCCTTTCCCCGAGGTAGCGCAGGGGGCTTTTCCCTTCCCTCTTCAGCGCCGGCCACAGCTGCAGCGCCCCCAGGACAGCGCCGGGAAAGGCCAGCCAGCCGTAACGGCGGGCATCATAAGCCCCTTTAAAAATATTATTCTCTGCTGCATACTGCGCCCTTGTTCCGGTTGTACTCTGGGCAGCATGTTCTGCCACGTAAGCGGGGATATACTTCACCTTCAGCCCGGCCTGGATGCAATCGTGAATAAAAACGGCTTCCTCCCCGTAACAAACCAGCTGACTGCCCAGCCCGAAGCGCTCGTCAAACTGAAGGCCCCTGTTCTTTACAGCCATCAGGCGGAAGGCGATCTCCAGCGAAGATATATAGTGGCGGCTCTCTTCATTCAGCAAGTAGCTTTCTGCGGCATAGTCTTTATATGCGCCCTCGCCGGCTGGGGTGGCAATTTTAAAACAGGCCACGTCCAGCGCCCTGTCTGCCTCAAATGCTTTCAACACTTCGGCGATATATTCCGGACGGTAACGGGCATCGTCATCGGCGAGCAGGGCGATATCGCCGCCTGCCATGGCCAGGGCATTATTGCGGTTTCGGGACAGGCCCCGCCCCTCAATCTGCCCGACTGCAACATCGCTGCGCTTAAGCGCCCCGGGCACGAACCTGAACCGTTCTTCTGTCACCTGGTGTGAAACAATATATTTTATTTCGGGCCGGGGATCGAGGAGGACCTTTTCCACCTTCCCGATACCCGCATCGATCGTGGCAATCAGGATATTAACGATCATCTGCCAGGTACTTCCTGTACCAATCTACTGTCCGCTCCAGGGCTTCGTCAATCTCGAACAACGGCGCCCAACCGAGCTCACGGCGGGCTTTTTCAGCACTCAGATACTGGTGCCTTATCTCGTGTTCAGCTCCGCCGCGCACATCCGGCTCAAGCTCCGAGCCGGTCACTTTTAGGATCGCTTCGACCAGTTCAAGCACGGTGAGCTGGATCTCATTCGAAAAATTAAAAGCTTCTCCAGCCAGGTCCGGTTTTTCGGCCAGCTGCTCGGCCAGCAGCATGTAAGCTGCCGCACCGTCTTCGATGTAAAAATAATCACGGATATAGCGCCCGTCAGAGCGAATCAGCGGCCGCTGCCCGCGCAGCGCCGAGCGGATTGTCCCCGGCACGATCCGGTTCCAGTTCAGGTCGCCGCCGCCGTAAAAGTTGCCGCAGCGGGTAATCACCACGGGCAGGCGGTAGGTGGCAAAATAACTCTGCGCAATCAGGTCGGAACATGACTTGCTGACATCGTAGGGGAAAGTGCCCTCCAGGGGCAGCTCTTCGTGGTAGGGCAGGGTTTCCTGCCGGCCGTAAGCCTTATCAGACGAAGCGACGACCACCTGCTCGACGGCAGGGGATCTGTGGCAGGCCTCGAGCAGCGACCAGGTCCCCCTGATATTGCTCTCGAAGGTCGAAACGGGGTTGCGGTTGGCGATGGGGACAATGGTCTGGGCGGCAAGGTGAAATACCGTTTTCACCTCGTACTCCCCGAGCGTCCTCTCCAGCAGGGCCTGGTCGGTAATATCACCGCGGACAAGGTTGACTTTTTCACTCAGGCCGTCGCGGATTAACTGCGAACCGGGCACCCAGTCGCGCACCGGGCAGACCGGGTCCGCCCCGCAGTCGAGCAGGCGCCTGATCAGCCAGCCACCCAAAAATCCGCTGGCCCCGGTAACCATAACCGGCCGGTCAAGCCAGAAAGAACTGCTATTAACCAATCCTTAACCCCCCAAAATAAATTAAATGTGCCTGCTCACCCGTCTATGAGCTTGCTGATCGTTCAAGTTGGAGCTGTTCAGTTAGCGCCGTCTTTTGCGGGTTCTGTCGCAGGTAATGGCTGCAGTTCAACTTCAGCCCTCCGCTCAGACTGCCCGGGACATTCGCCTTCCATGGCTCAGGTCCCGGCGGCCCGCGTCCATGCGGGCCGGCCTGCTCCGGCCTTTGTTTCACCGGCCATTAAGGCTGCTCCGCCACACGTCAAATGCCGGCGCTAACTGAACCCCGTTAACGAAAATAGTTGGCTGAGCAGAAACAAATCAAATAAGCATTCCCAAACCCGGTTCAGCGCAGCCGGGCAGCAGGCATTGTCCGGCCCTTTACCAGATTTTCCAGGGCGCCTGGCCGCTTTTCCAGTAGTTTTCCAAAATTTTCAATTCCCGGTAGGTATCCATACACTGCCAGAAATCATAGTGGCGGTAAGCCACCAGCTGCCCGTCGGCGGCAATATTGCGCAGCGGCTCGCTTTCCCAGGGCAGATCGTCTTTTATATAATCCAGGGCTGCCCTTTGAATAACAAAAAAACCGCCGTTAATCCAGCCCTCACCGGTCTGCGGTTTCTCCACAAACTCTGTAATCAGGTCCCCATCGGTAAAGCTAAGGCTCCCAAAGCGGGCCGGCGGGCGCACCGCCGTCACAGTTACCAGCTTTCCGTTGAGGCGGTGAAACCGGACCAAATCATTGATATCAACGTTACAAACTCCGTCCCCGTAGGTAAGCATAAAAGTTTCATCTTCCAGCCAGGGGGCAAGTTTTTTAATCCGCCCGCCCGTATTGGTGTAAAGGCCCGTTTCCACCAGGTGGACCATCCAGTCTTCCTGTACAGCATCGTGAACACTGGTTTTTCCGTCAGCCAGCGAAATCGAAACAGAACCGTTCATGCTGAAATAGTCCTGGAAGTAGCGCTTGATCATCTCGCCCTTGTAACCGAGGGCCACCACAAATTCCTTGTAGCCGTAATGGGCGTAGTGCTTCATAATGTGCCAGATAATCGGCCGTCCGCCGACTTCAACCAGCGGCTTGGGGCGGGTTGTTGTTTCTTCGGCCAGCCTTGTACCCATCCCCCCGGCCAGAATAACTACCTTCATAATTCTGCCTCCCGGTAATAAATCTGTTTCCCTGTATTTCTCTATACTTAAGTATACTAATACAATCTATTCCACCTGTTCAGCAATTTTCCTTCAATAAAGGCGAAAGCACCCTCCGGTAAAGATCATAAGTGTTTTCGACCATTTTTTCCAGGGTGAAGCGCTCCAGAAAGCGTTTGCGCCCCTCCCTGCCCATTGACTGCCTCAAAACCGGTTCGTTAATTAATCTGCCAAGTTTTTCCTTAAAAGCTTCTGAGTTTCCCGGAGGGACAAGAAAACCGGTTTTTCCCTCTTCCACCGCTTCGCCTATTCCGCCCACATCCGCAGCTACCACCGGCAGCCCGGCCCGCATAGCTTCAAGCACACTGAGCGGAAAGCCTTCGCGCCGTGAACTGAGCACAAATAACTGGCTGGCCGCCAGTATGGAAGGGACATCTTCCCGCACTCCCAAAAATTCGACCCGCTCCCCGATACCCAGCTCCACGGCCGCTTTTTCCGCTGCGCTGCGCCCTGCGCCGTCGCCAACCAGGCTTAAAATCCATGGCATGTCCTGCAGTTCGCTTAACGCCTGCAGCAGCGTGAAGTGATCCTTCGGCTCGGCAAAACGGGCCACCATCACCAGCTTCGGCGGTTCGGAAGCCGGTTCAGCTGTCAGGGGAACTTTAAACTCAGGCAAACCGTTGTGGACGACCGTCATTAATGAAGGCGGGATCACCCTTAAATTTTCTGCCGCTTTAAATTCACTTTCCGCTACGGCAATAACCCGATCCGAAGCGCGGGCGGCAATTTTCTCCATCATACGGTAAAACCTCCCCGCGGGGCTGTGCGGTTCGGCGCTGAACAAAAAACCGTGCGAAGTATGGATAACCGGGATACCTAGCGACCGGGCAGCAAATCGCCCGAGCAGGCCGGCCTTGTTCGAATGCGTGGTGACAATATCGGGGTTAAGTTCTCTTAAAGCGGCCTTGATCTCCCGGTAGGCCGCCCAGTCTCGCAGCAGGTGGACCGGGTGGACCAGCTTTTCCAGCTTTCGGCAGGGCACGCCCCTTTCAAGCAGGGCATCAAAAAGTGCCCCGCCCCCTCCGGCCAGCACAGTTACATCTTCGCCCCGATCTTTAAGCGCCGCGGACAGGTCCCTGACATGAACCTGCGCCCCGCCCAGGTCATCCGCCCGGGTAATAACAAAGATGATCTTAATCGGCCGCCAACCTCCTTAATCTTTCACCCGCCCATTACGCACCGCGGGCAGGACAATCGAAAACTCCTGCCCGGGACAAACCCCGCCCCCGGCCTGTTCAGCCGGGAACGGCAAGGGGGCCGCTATCTGAAAGTGTAGTTATTTCTGCTTAAGCCACCACTGGGATCCTGATTCTCGGGCAGCTGCAAGCAAAGCGGTTCCTTACCGTTTGGAGGTGGCGCAGCTGCCGCCGGTAACCGGCAGGTCAACAGATAACAGGTAAGTATAGTTTGTTTAGCTGTCCCGAAAATATTTAGCGGCCGATACCCGTATAGGTGAAGCCGAGCTGGCGCAGCTCTTCTCCGCTGAGCATGTTGCGGCCGTCGATAATTATTTTTTTGCCCATGCTTTCGCCGATCTCTTCCCAGGGCAGGTGCCAGAATTCGTCCCAGTCAGTAATCAGGACCAGGGCGTCGCTATCACGGGCCGCCTGGGCGGCTGAATCGCAGTAGAGTATCTCCTGGTCGGGGTAGGCCTGCCTGTATTTATCCCGGGCGATGGGATCGTATACTTTAACCCTGGCACCCATATCGAGCAGCTCTTTAATCACATCAATAGCCGGCGATTCCCTGATGTCATCAGTATTCGGTTTAAAAGCCAGGCCGAGCAGGCCGACAGTGCTGCCCCGGATCACTTTTAAGGTCTGCTGCAGCTTCTCGATCACCTTCATGCGCTGGAGGCGGTTTACCTCCAGGGCGGCCTGGACCAGCTTCAGTTCACAGTTGTACTGGCTGCTGGTAAACAAAATTGAGCGCACATCTTTCGGAAAACAGCTGCCCCCCCAGCCGACGCCTGCTTTTAAAAAGCCGGGCCCGATCCGCTTGTCAAGCCCGATTCCCTTGGCCACCTCGGTGATGTCGGCGCCCACTTTTTCGGCAATGGTGGCAAACTCGTTGATAAACGATATTTTTGTGGCCAGGAATGCATTGGCCGTGTATTTAATTAACTCCGCGCTGGTCGGGCTGGTTGTCACCAGGGCCGGCAGGCTGTAGCCTTCCGCACGCGGCACGGCCTGCGGCGGTGTGAAAGTCTGCTCCAGGATCGGGGCGTACATCTGGCGGATCAGGTTTAAGGCGGCCACATCCTCAGTGCCGACCACGATCCGGTCTGGGTAAAAAGTATCGTTCAGGGCGGCGCCTTCCCTTAAAAACTCGGGGTTGGAAGCGACGCAAAAATTGCACGCGGCCCCCCTCCGTTCCAGTTCTTCCTTGATCACCGTCTCTACACGCCTGGCAGTGCCGATCGGCACTGTTGATTTATTGATAATTACAGGGGGCCTGGCAGGGTTCATCGCCGCACCGATCTCACGCCCAACGGCCTCGACAAAACTGAGATCGGTATCGCCGTTACTCTTTGAAGGCGTTCCGACAGCTATAATGACGATATCGGCCGAGGGCAGCCGCTCGTGCATATTTTCGGTAAACTTAATCATGTCCCCGCTGTCCCGTAAAAGTTCCTCCAGGCCGGGCTCATAAATAGTTGATATTCCCCGCTCCAGTTTATCGATAATTGCCGTATCTTTATCGACACAGGTTACATTGTGGCCCAGGTAGCCTAAGGCCAGCCCCGTAGTTAAACCCACATAACCTGTTCCGACAACCATAATGTTTAATTTCTCAGCTTCTTTCAAGCCGTTTACACGCCCTTTCCCCTGGCAATGACAGCCAGGCATGATCGGTATGGACAAGTGCTCCCATGGCCTACCCGGAACTATACCGCTCCGGCACGCCATGCCCTTAATGGGTATTCTCCCCCACCCTGCCGTTTCCTGCAGAGATCACAGTAATTTAGCCTTTACTGCGGCAGTTCATCCGGCTTCCGTTCGCTGATGTTCGGCCAGTAGGGCCGGATCGGCCCGTAAGGGTCAAAGCCCTCTTCAGGCAGCGGGTTCAACCGGATATCGACAACGGCCT
This sequence comes from Syntrophomonadaceae bacterium, assembly GCA_007119965.1. Lineage (GTDB taxonomy): Bacteria > Bacillota > Dethiobacteria > DTU022 > DTU022 > T3SED10-7. Next base: position 4,343 of record SKOR01000073.1, on the reverse strand, counting down.
CTATACCGCGCTCCGTGCAGTCCTGCAGGGCCCCGCCGGCCATCAGATCGCCCAAAACAGCTGTATCGACAATGCCGCAGTTGCGGATATTTAAACGGCGCAGTTCGGTCATGTCAGCGATTACTGTCAGCCGGCCGCCAACCGGAACATTGGCCATAATCAGCTCTTCCAGCTTTGTAAGTCCGGCCAGTGGTTCGAGCGATGCTGCATTCTTATTGGAGTGGATATTCAGGTAGGTCAATTCGGTCAGGGCGGCCAGCGGGGTTAAATCGTTTAAATCATTGTCCCTTAAGTTTAACTCCCGCAGCCTTTTCAGCTCAGCTAAAGGCGAAAGGTCGGTGAAGTTATTTTCGCGCAGATCAAGAATCTGCAGGTTATGCAGGCGGCTTAGGGGGGCGATATCTTCGATGCGGTTATCTCTCAGTTCAAGGTTTTCCAGCCCGCTGAGTTCTCCGAGCAGGCCGATATCGGATAACCTGGCCTGTTCGCCTGTCTCCGGGCGGTAGACATTATGCCGCAGGCTTAGATAGCGCAGGGGCAGTTCGGTTACCGCCTCAAAATTAACTGCCTGCAGGTCGGTGATTTCGTTATTGCGCAGGTTGAGGGAAGCCAGGTTGCTTAAACTTCTTAAGGGGCTTAAATCTTCGACAAAGTTGTCTTCGAGGTTAAGGGCCTGCAGGTTAGCTAAGCGCTCAATTCCTTCCAGGGCGGCAATATCAAAACCTGAGGCATCGAGTTCGGCAATGCCAAGCATTTCGTAGCGCAGGATTCGCCCTTCCGGTTTATCCAGCTTTTCCCGCACAGCAGCTTCCAGGCCGCTGTCTGTAAAACCGGCCGGCCGCTGGTAATAGGCCAGAATAGCCAGCAGACCGATCAAAACTGCGGCCAGGAGCAGGGTTATGATCACTTTTTGCAGAAGTGGTTTCTGCCTGTTTTTCAATACCTTCCTCCCAGTAAATAATATCCGGCTCAGGGTTTGATGCTGCTCAGTGCTGCTTCCGGCTCATTTTTTTATGCCGCCACCACTCCACGGTTTCCTGCAGGCCCTCCTGCAGAGTGTACTGCGGCTCCCAGTTCAATTCTTCCCTGAGCCGCCCGGTGTTGGCCAGCAAAAGCGGCGGGTCGTCCCCGGATGCCGCCAGGGCGCCGAGCCGGACCAGTTTTGGCCGGCCGGCCATATCTGCTGCCGCGCCAATCAACTCTTTTAAAACCACCGGCCGTCCCGAAGCGATATTGACCGGCCCTTCGACACCGCTGTCCAGCAGCTTTGTCAGCGCTTCCGCTGCATCTTTAACGTAGATGTAGTCGCGAATCTGCTCCCCGTGGGTGCAGAGCACATCTTCCCCCTCCAGCAGGGAGTTAACTACCGAGGAAACCAGCCTGTTGGGGTGCTCGCCGGGGCCGAATAAGAAAAAGAGCCTTCCCCAGGCGGTGCTGATTTTTGACTGACGTCCCGCCGCCTCGGCCATCGAGTTGAGGGCATTTTTACAGATCCCGTAAAGAGTGCCCGGGTTAAGGGGTGTCTGCCGCTCGGTACAGTAGCCGTAGCTCCAGTCGTACTCGGCGCAGCTGCCCGCCATTAAGGCCCTCCGGCCACCGCTGTCGATGAAAGCCTGCAGCAGGCTCAGGCTCGACTTGACCCAGCGCAGGTTTTCGAGCGAGCTCCAGTAGACCCCGTGGGTCACGTCCCAGGCCAGGTGCAGCAGGTATTCCGGCTTTACCTCGGCCATCAGCCGGAGCAGGTGCTCGGCGTTGTGCAGGTCGGCGTGGTGCCATTCGACCTGCCGGGGGTAATTGCCGTGCCGTCCCCGCGAACTGACCGCGTGGACCATGAAGCCCTTTTCCAGGAGGGACTCCAGGCAATGTGCCCCGATAAAGCCCCTCGCTCCCGTCAGCAGTACTGTTTTCATCGCTCATAATCCGGCAGCTGCCTGTCCTTATCCGAAATAACCGGATCGGATAGCGGCCAATCAATGCCGAACGCCGGATCATTCCACCTCACTCCCCGGGCAGATTGTGGTGCATAAAACTCCGAAATCTGGTAGTAAACCGCAGTATCGTCTTCTAATGTCTGGAAGCCATGGGCAAAACCTTCAGGTACGTAAAGCAGGCGCCTGTTTAAGCCGCTTAACTCCACCCCGACCCAGCGGCAGTAAGTATCGGAACCGGGCCGCAGGTCGATAATCACGTCATACAGGGCCCCGCGCACGCACTGGACCAGCTTCGCCTCGGCGTGCGGTTCAGACTGGTAGTGCATCCCGCGCAGGGTGCCCCGGCGCAGGTTGCCGGAAATGTTGCACTGGGCCACCGCACTATTTAAACCGTGCGCTTCAAACTCGTCCCGGCAGAAAGTCCGGGCAAAAAAACCCCGCTCGTCGCAGATCGCCTCCGGTTCGATGATGTAGGCGCCCCTGAGGGCGGTTTCTTTAAAAATCAAGGCTGAAAACTCCCCTGCCTATATATTCCCTGCATGCAGTCCCTGCCGGACCGGCGCACCTAACGATAAAGAGCCGCTCTCGCTTCTTCCACCACCGGGTCGATCTTTTCCAACAGTTCCAGGACCCGCTCCGACTGAGGCACATCCAGTTCACCGGCACTGCCGATAATCGCGTCGATCACGGCCATCATCTCTTCATAGAGGGCGTCCAGGCTGTCCAGCGCCCCGATCACTTCTTCGCCGTAAAGCATCCATTCCCGTTCGCCGCGAATAACCACAATTTCCCAGTCGGCAATCTCTTCAGGGCCGGGAAAATCGCTGCCCTCAAGATGACTTTGCCTTAATTCCTGCAGTTCTGCCTGATGCTCTTTCAGCCACTGCCGCCTCTCTTCATCGTAATAAAAAGGCGGATCGTCATCTTCATAGTATTCCCGGGACCAGCCCTGCAGGTCGGCCCGCAGCGTGCTGTCGGCCAGGGCCCCGGTCATCTCCCTGATATAGTTGTCCACAGCCACCAGGGCCGCCTCGTCGAATTCCTCTTCTTCTTCCCCGGGTTCGCAGCCTGATGCAGCAAAAACAGCCCCTGCAGCCAGCAGCAGGATAAGCATCGTGATCAACAGTTTTTTCAAGTAATCCCCCCCCCTAAACCATGCATCTATATCTAAAAAGCCCTTTAAACTATCCCCCCGGAAAGCAGGGTAAGATCATTTTCAACTGGCCCCCTACGGCCAGACTGCGACCCCGGGGATCAAAACTGCAAACTTCCCGCCCCACTCTTTAATGCCTTCCATCTGCCCGCTGATTTCTTTTTTTAGATTCCAGGGCAGGATAACCAGGTAGTCGGGCCTGGTTTCAAATACTTTCTCCGGACTGAAAACCGGAATCCTGCTTCCGGGCAGGAAAAGCCCCTGCTTGTGCGGGCTTAAATCCACCGTATAATCAATAAAATCGGTGCCAATTCCGCAGTAGTTTAACAGGGTATTGCCTTTGGCCGGGGCGCCGTAAGCGGCTATAGTTTTACCTTCTTCTTTCAGGGCGATTAAAAACTTAAGAATATCGCGTTTAACCGTCTCAACCTGCCGGCCGAAAGATTCGTAGGCCTGCATACTTTTAAACCCCTGCCGCTCTTCACTGGCGAGCAGGTCTTCAACCCGCTCGCTGCATTTAAAAGCCCTTTCTCCGGCGTGGCAGGCGTAAATCCGCAGCGATCCTCCGTGGGTATTTAACAGCTCGGCATCAAATATCTCCAGGCCGTGGCTTCCGAATATTTCAACAGCGGTAGTCAGCGAAAAATATGAATAGTGTTCGTGGTAAATTGTATCAAACTGGTTTTCTTCGATCAGGCTTAACAGGTGGGGGAACTCCATGCTGATCACCCCGTTCCTGTTCAGCAGCTTCTTCAGGGCTGTCATTAAATCGTTGACATCGGGGATATGGGCCAGCACATTATTGCCGACGACCAGGTCGGCGACGTGCCCCTTTGCCGCCAGCTCACCGGCCAGGGCGCTGTCAAAAAAGCGGACCACGGTATCGATACCCTGTTCCCGAGCCGCTTCGGCGACATTAGCCGCCGGCTCAATCCCGAGCACCCCGGTACCGAGCTGCTTAAAAAAACGCAGCAGGTAACCGTCGTTACTGCCAATCTCGACGACCCTGCTGCTATGATCTAAATTAAAGCGCTCTGCCGCCATCTTGGCAAAAGCGCGGGCATGCTCCAGCCAGCTTTCCGAGAAAGACGAAAAGTAGGCGTAATCGCTGAATATATCTTCCGGACTGCTTAACTCCTCCAGCTGGACCAGGAAGCAGTTAGAGCAGACGTAGACGTGAAGCGGGTAAAACGGTTCCATCCGGTTCAGGTCTTCGGGCCGCAGGTAGGAGTTAGACAGCGGCGAGCTGCCCAGGTCGG
>SKOR01000040.1 GCA_007119965.1 Syntrophomonadaceae bacterium | reverse complement strand
TGTTAAAGCATGGCACTATATTACATATTAACATTACTTATTCTAAATAAGTTTTATATTTCCTTTTTTTTAAATAAAAAGTTTATCTGATTAATTTCTGGTTAACATTCAGTAAATCCGCAGGCCTCACATTTAAGACAGCCTTCGGCCCGGATCAGGGCACAGGTGCCGCAGTCGGGGCATAATTCCAGGGCACTGTTACCGGTGTTATTTGGCAGCCCTGTTTCGGCCTGGGCCAGGTTTCGCAGGGCCTGGCCGATAGCATCGGGAACACTCATGATCCGGTTCGGTCCGAATCCGACAGACCTGGCGCCGCCAATCCCTTCAAGCTGGGTTACAATTTCGTCGACGCTCACACCGCAGCGCAGGGCCAGTGAGATCAGGCGGGCAATTGCCTCAGTAAATGCGACTACATCACTGCCTGCCTTGCCAATCTGGGCGAACAGTTCAAAGGGCTTGTCGTCTGCAGAGTTAACAGTAACAAAGAGGTTGCCCAGGGCTGTGTTGATGCTCGTTGTGCTGCCGCTTAAAGTTTTTGGCCGTTTAGTTGGCTTCAGGGTTTTTTCTTCAACTCCGTCGCCGACATTTAGGACCTGCTTGGTCCTTGAGGCGTCACGGTAAATAGTTATCCCCTTGCAGCCTGCTTCCCAGGCGCTGATATAAGCGAACTTGACATCTTCAATAGTGGCGTCCTGTTTCAGGTTAATAGTTTTGCTGACCGCGTTGTCGGTATGTTTTTGAAAAGCGGCCTGATGGCGGACATGCCATTTGTATTCAATCTCCATGGCAGTTTTGAACAGATCTTTATATGTTTTTGGCACGGCGGATCCCTCAGGAATTTTGCCGCTTTGGGCGATTTCACTGATTAGTTCTTCACTATAAAAACCTTCCCGTTTAGCTATTTCAAGGAAAAGCGGGTTTACTTCCGGGAGGTCGAGGCCGCCTAAAATATTCTTGCGGATAAAGGCAATGCTGAAATAAGGTTCAATGCCGCTGCTGGCGCTGGCCAGTATAGAAATCGTCCCTGTAGGGGCAATAGTTGTCCTGGTTGCGTTGCGGACCCGATCTTCGACCTTACCTGTATCGTAGATGCTTCCCTCGAAATTGGGGAATACCCCCCGCTCACCGGCGAGGACGGCAGATTCCAGTTTCGCTTTATCATTGATAAACTGCATGACCCGGTCGGCGGTTGCAATAGCTTCTTCGCTGTCGTAGGTTATGCCCAGTCGCACCAACATATCATGCCAGCCCATAATCCCCAGTCCGATTTTACGGTTACCTTCTTTATGCATGGCGGCAATCTCGGGTATAACATAATTGCTGGCATCGATAACATTATCGAGAAAACGGACTACCGTTTTCAAATCTGCATCTAACCGGTCCCAATCAATCTCGGCTTTATTTGTCACATACTTACCAAGGTTAATCGATCCCAGGCAGCAGGCTTCATATGGCAGCAGGGGTTGCTCGCCACAGTTATGAACAACCAGGCCATTGGCATCAAAGGCATTGATTCCGGGAACCTGAATATCGTAGACATCTTCATATTGATCCGGAATGATCAATTCCACGGTAGCGGTGAAATGTTCCCGGCTAAGGTTGCGACTGTTCTTTGACAGGGCTGTTTCAAGCTGTTCCTGTTTAGTCCTGTCGCCAAAGCCGATCTGCAATGCAAATACCCCGAGATTATCGTTGGTTATTACCAGTTCATGCTCTGGTCTGCTTTTATAGCCGGCCTGATCGGTTTTGCCGTTTGGATACAATGTCAGATTTTCGGTCCGGCGATTCCCGCAGATTGTACTGATAATGCCAAACCTTGCTAACATGCGCTGTGCTGCCCGGAGCCTATTGATATCACCCTGAGCAAGCCTGATTGAAAGGCCGTAATCTTTTGTGTCCCGGACAGAGCCGCCTGCATCGAAAAAGCCTCTTAGAAAAGCCCGCACGAAGCCAGAAGAGGTTTTTGTCTCCAGGTATGGGGTGATGACCCCATTGCCGGGGCTCAGCCCGAGTGACAAGGCAACTTCTCTGATAGCTGCCAGGCCGGGCCTGTACTCATTTCTGTCAGTAACCTTTTGGCAACCTTCGAAGTCATTCCTGTAGGATAATGATCGCGCTGCAGGGGATGCTGCGCCCATAACTGTTGCTTCGGCTTCTGCATTACAAGCGGTCCAGCAGGAATGCAGTGCTTTGTCAGCATTCAAAGTTCCATCTCCTGCCAGCAGGCCGATTAGATAACCTTCTTTATCCCCATAAAGCCCTTCCCAGCTTTGATCATTTCGGTGGTTATGCAGAATGATCAGGTCTCCCGGAGCAAGGTTTTCAGCTTTAATCCATTCTGTTTCAGGGTTATTACAAGACATTTTGCCGGCTTTCAGCACAGGATGATCTCCGGTGGCCCGCAGTTGATAACCCTCCCTGGTTTTTATAGAAAGCAACTGCTTCACCCCGGTTTTATAGAAACCGGCTTCTTTGGAGTTAAAGGGTTTGCCATTGACAAGAAGAGTTACCTCTTTGCCAATCAGTTCTTTAACCTGTTTCGGCCCTTCAGAAGTCTGGACGAACGTATCAGCAGGAATACAGGGGTTGGTAGTTTCATATTTACCTATATGAGGGGTAGGGTTGCACCTATTCATCTGATCGATGAATATTATCCCGGGATCGCCTTTTTCCCATGCTTTCTGGACAATAAGATCGAACACAGCCACGGCATCAATTTTAATTTCTTCACCCGTTTCAGGGTCATGGTAGATCTCTTTTGTGCGGGGGTTGATCAGGTTATAGAGGGGATCGGGATCTTCACCTGTTGCTTTGCGCATAAATTCGTCAGACACAGTTACGGAAAGGTTGAAATTATTAATTTCGTCTTCCTTCTCCTTGCAGCAGATGAACTCCAGGATATTAGGGTGGTTGTAAATTAACGAACCCATATTGGCGCCGCGCCTGGTGCCGCCCTGTTTAACCGCTTCGGTGGCGGCATCAAATATTTTTAAAAATGAAAGCGGTCCGCTGGCGACGCCGTTGGTTGAACGGACAATGTCGTTGCTGGGTCTCAGGCGGTCGAAGGCGAATCCGGTGCCTCCCCCTGTTTTTTGAACCAGGGCCATGTTTTTCAGGGCGGTGAAAATGCCCTCCATGCTGTCTTCAAGAGGCAGGACAAAGCAGGCGCTCAGCTGCTGTAATTCGCGGCCTGCATTCATCAGGGTAGGTGAGTTGGGCATAAAGCGTGACTCTGACATTACCCGGTGGAAATCATCTGCGATTTTTTCAACATGAGCTTCTTCCAGGCCGTAGTTTTTTTCTATGGATGCTATGTTGCCGGCCACCCTGCGCAGCAGGTCTTCCGGGGTTTCGGTGGGGCATCCCTTTTCATCTTTAATCAGGTACCTTTTCTCGTAGGTAATCCGGGCGTTAGGGCTTAATTCCATCAAGCATGTCCTCCTAAATGTCAGCAGTATTTAGTATTGCTTAGATGTAATCTTAGAACCACTTATAATCATTCTCTGTCATGCGAAAATTTCCTTTAAAGAAAACAGTAAATTAAGCATGGCTTATGCCAGTAAGCGGTTGATTATTCCCGGGCGGGGGCTGCCCGGTGCGCCGGACCGAGAACCGGTGGCAGGCGGAAAACGGCAAGCAAACTTTTCCATAAGAATCGCTCCGCAAATATTTTTATTATCCGCGAATTGTGTTATACTTTACTTTGATTAAAGCTTGTAATATGATTAACCCTTGTAAAAAGAAATTTATTTTACTCTCAGGTATGTTATCTGGCAGTGAGATACTTTTAGGTTTTTGGAAAGTTACGTAAAGGAGGGATAGGTTTCAGGCTATGGCACAGAATTTAACTCGAAAGCAGTTGAAAAGACAACGTAAAAAGAGAAGAAGGGCCAAAAAGAGGAAAAGGTTGAAGGGCCGGACCTAGATAGCCGCTTAGCAGCGCTATGATAATATTTTTGTAATTGTCGATACTGGGAGGAGGTTCTGTTTTGCCCCTATACGAATTCTACTGTTCTAAGTGCGAAAAAAAATATGAAGAACTCTGCAGCAGTGCGCTTAACAGCGTGCAGTGCCCGTCCTGTGGGAAAGAAGCGAAGAAAGTATTTTCGCTTTTCCAGACAGGGAGTGGTTCATCGGGCGGTGGAACTGCCTCCTCAGGTTGCGGCGGCTGAAGTAAAACCAGCTGCAGCAGTTGCTGAGCCGGATAGATTAAGACTAAACCAGCGGTAATTAGGGGGCACTTATGACTAAGTATATATTTGTTACCGGCGGAGTAGTTTCATCACTGGGCAAGGGAATAACAGCCGCTTCTCTGGGCTGTTTGCTGAAAAACAGAGGTTTAAAGCTGACCATTCAAAAGTTTGACCCCTACATTAATTACGACCCCGGAACAATGAGCCCTTACCAGCACGGTGAAGTCTTTGTTACCGAAGACGGGGCTGAAACAGACCTCGATCTCGGGCATTACGAGCGCTTTATCGATGAACCGCTTACCCGTGACAACAATGTTACAGCTGGCAGGGTTTACTGGTCGGTTATCGAAGCGGAGCGGGAAGGCGTTTACGATGGGAACACCGTCCAGGTTATTCCCCATATAACGGATGAAATTAAAAGATGCATCACAAAACTCGATCAAAACCTTGATCTGGATGTGGTGATTACTGAAATCGGCGGGACTGTCGGTGATATTGAAAGTCTGCCCTTTTTGGAGGCTATCCGTCAGCTCAGGTATGAGATCGGGTGGGAAAATGTCCTCTTTGTACATGTTACGCTGGTTCCTTACCTCTCAATGTCAGGAGAATTAAAAACCAAGCCAACCCAGCACAGTGTAAAGGAACTGCGCAGTATCGGTATTCAACCTGATATTATTGTCTGCAGAACAGATCATCCGCTTGGTGATGATTTAAGAAAGAAGATCGCCCTGTTCTGCAATATAAGGCCTGATGAAGTTATTCAAAACCTTGACACAGAAGTTATATACGAAGTTCCCCTTTTACTCCAGGAACAAAACCTGGACCAGCTTGCCCTTGATAAATTAAACCTGAGCTGTAAGCCGGCTGACATGCATAAGTGGCGCGATATGGTTCAGAAAGCCAGTAATTTTAAAGATCAGGTTACCATTGCTTTGGTTGGTAAATATGTTTCTTTACGTGATGCCTATATAAGTATTAATGAAGCTCTTTTTCACGCCGGGCTCGATCATAATGTTGCCGTAAAAACTGTCCTGGTCCCTGCCGAGGTTCTGGAATCGGGCACTGCCGATGACCTGCTTGACGGAGTTGACGGCATCCTGGTTCCGGGAGGTTTCGGCGAACGCGGTATTGAGGGTAAAATAAAGGCGGTGCAGATAGCCCGTCAAAACAAGATTCCTTTCTTCGGCCTCTGCCTCGGGATGCAGTGTGCGGTGATTGAATTTGCCCGTAATGCAGCCAATATTGAGGGCGCGCACAGCACAGAATTCGATCCAGGCACCCCCGGCCCGGTGATCAATTACCTGCCCGGGCAGGAAGAGAATACCAGAATTGGGGGTACTCTGAGGCTCGGGGAATACCCCTGTACTATCAAAGAAGGCACTATTGCGGAAGCTGCTTACAGTGACAGGGTAGTCTGTGAAAGGCACAGGCATCGATACGAGTTTAATAATAAATATATACCCGTTTTGGAAGAAGCGGGTATGGTTTTCAGTGGTATTTATAAAGAAGATAATCTTGTTGAAATGGTTGAAATAAAAGACCACCCCTGGTTCGTGGCGGTTCAATTTCATCCGGAATTCAAATCACGTCCGACCCGTTCACACCCTTTGTTCAAAGGGTTTATCGGGGCTGCTATAAAGAAGAAAAGCGCTCAGGTTCTTTAATAATCATGCCGGCCATCTCGGCCATGGTGACCCTCTGTTCCATGCTGCTCTGCTGAATAAAGCGGTATGCTTCATCTTCGCTCAACGAATACAGGGTTGCCAGAATACCTTTCGCTTTATCTAATAATTTTCTTTGATGAAGTTTTGTCTGCAGGCTTTCAATTTCTCTCTGCAGCTTTTTTTTGCGGGCAAATTCAGTACAGACAGCATCGGCTACAGCGGTCAGTACTGCGGCTTCTGAAGGCCAGGACAGCTGAACATAATTTTTGAGCCTGCCGCCGGTTGTGTTAATATAAATTGAAGCGGCCAATCCGTCATTTTCAATAATTTCTGCCAGTTCTTCAATGTTCCCGGGGGGCAGGGCGGTATCGACGATTACCAGCCAGGGCTGAACCGACCTTAGCCGGCGCAGCAAATCAGGCCCGCTTTTCCCGTCTCCGGCAGAATAATAACCGGCCTCGGCCAGCATCGCCGTCAGCGCTTTTTTTAACCTGGCATTGGCTGTTCCAAGGCAGTAATCATAGCGGGCATCAACCATAAGCAGACCCTTTCTTGTTCCCGCAGGCAGCTTGCGGCCCGGGTAAGATTCTTTAATTATACTATAACATTTCCCTGTATGTTGTAACCATCAGGCCTGCTGGTAGTTTTCAGGCATTGTTTTTTGCTTTATGAAATGGCGGGCCGGGGCAGCTGGAAAATTAAAAAACCATCAATAATAATCATTTATAGATAAAGGAGCGCCGAAGCGCTCCTTTATCTATAAATCAATATGTACAGCTTAACAGGCAGGCAGCGCTCAATTAGAACCTGGCCAGGTACTGTTTTACTTCCCAGTCATGAACCTGAATCCTGTACTCAAGCCATTCCTTCATTCTTCCTTCCCGGAAGCGGTCGTAAATGTGTTCGCCCAAAGCCTCCTGGACTACCGGATCATTATCCAGGGCCAGGATTGCATCATTAAGGGTCCCGGGCAGGCTTTCTATCTGATGCAGTTCTTTTTCCTCGTCGGTCATGGTGTAGATGTTCAGGTTAACCGGGTCAGGCGGGCTGATTTTATTATGGATACCGTCCAACCCTGATTTCAGCATTACCGCAAAAGCAAGGTAGGGGTTGCAGGAAGGATCGGGGCTGCGCAGTTCTACCCTGGTGCCGATCCCTCTCCGGGCGGGCACCCTGACCAGCGGGCTGCGATTCCGGTGCGACCAGGCGATATAAACCGGCGCTTCATAACCGGGCACCAGTCGTTTGTATGAGTTCACCAGGGGGTTGGTTACAGCGGTGTAACCCCTGGCATGTTTTAAGAGGCCGCCGATAAAGTAGAGCATCTCCTGGCTGATTTCATCAGGCGCATCAGCATCGTGAAAAATGTTATTGCCATTTTTAAAAAGCGAAAGGTGGGTATGCATTCCCGAACCGTTGATATTTGCAATCGGCTTCGGCATAAAAGTAGCGTACAGGCCGTGCCGCTGGGCAACTGTCCTTACTACGAAGCGAAAAGTGGAAAGGTCGTCTGCCGTGCGCAGGGCGTCACTGTATTTAAAATCAATTTCGTGCTGTCCGGGGGCTACTTCGTGATGCGATGCCTCAATCTCAAGGCCCATCTGCTCCAGGCTTAAGACCATATCCCTTCGGGCGCTTTCACCAAGGTCGGTTGGGGCCAGGTCGAAGTAGCCCCCCTTGTCGTGGGTTTCCAGGGTCGGGGCACCGTTGCCGTCAGTGTGAAACATGAAAAATTCCGCCTCAGGGCCGCAGTTCATCGAGTAACCTTCTTCGGCTGCCAGGGCGATCATTTTGCGCAGCTGGCTGCGCGGACACCCCGCGAAAGGTTCGCCTTCGGGGGTGTAAACATCACACATCAGCCTGGCTACCCCGCCTTCCTGGGGACGGAAAGGGAAAATTGCAAATGAATCAAAGTCAGGGCGCAAGTACATATCGGACTCTTCTATCCGGACAAATCCTTCAATTGAAGAGCCGTCAAACATCATCTCTCCGTCGAGCGCTTTGGGAAGCTGCTCGGTTGTAATAGCCACATTTTTTAACTGTCCGGAGAGATCGGTAAACTGGAGACGGATAAACTTAACCTTCGATTCCTTCACCATGCCCATAATATCTGCTTTTGTCATTGCCATTGTTACCACTCCTTAATTTAATATAAAAACAAGAGTCTGCTCAGCCATTTAGAAACTTGCTGATCGTTCAAGCTAACGCTGCAGGTGGTTCAGTTAGCGCCGTCCTTTGCGGGTTCTGTCGCAGGTAACGGCATCGGTTCAACTTCAGCCCTCCGCTTTAGACTGCCCGGGACATTCGCCCTCCGCCGCTCAGGTCCCGGCGGCCCGCCTCCATGCGGGCCGGCCTGCTCCGGCTTTTGTTTCACCGGCCATTAAAGCTGCTCCGCCACACGTCAAATGCCGGCATAAACTGAACCGTGTTAAAGAAAACAAGCGGGCTGAGTAAACACGAAAATAAAAACGCCCGCCAGACAGCT
>SKOR01000098.1 GCA_007119965.1 Syntrophomonadaceae bacterium | reverse complement strand
GCTGCGTTGACTGGCTGCTTCCTTCAGCAGCTTCGGCGACGGTTATTTCATCCTCTTCTACTTCCTCTACTTCCTCATCTTCATCAATGGCTGCCAGTTCATCGTCTATTTCGCTTTCCGGGCTTTCAACGCTGCGGTGTGATAAAAGCAGCCATCCCGGCACTTGACCGCCAGTCTCGATAACTTCTTCCGTTTCTGTTGATTGGGAAGCGATCAGGCCACAACCGATCAGGGAAAATGAGAGTGCTATTACGAGCGAAAACATAATTAAGGCCTTAATCTTAGGCATACATGTTCCTCCTTTAAAGACCTGTCAGATAACTAAAGCCCGCCTGTCAACTAGTTTGCTTAACAACGGGCTGCATACAGAATTATAACTGAACAACATGATAAATGCAATAGCTGGTTATCTGCTTCCCGGTTGTGGTATAATGTTATCTGCGCTCGGTAATGTGTTTAGAAATTAACCGGGTTATTTGTTATTTAGATTATAGTTTGGGAGGTACTAACATGTCTGATATGAAAACCTGTCCGTTTTGTCTGGAAGATATTCCGGGCAGGGCTATAAAATGCAGATATTGTGAATCCATGGTTGATGAAGTGAAGCCGGCGGCAGGTAAGGCTTCCGATCAGGCAGAGGGTTCAGGTAAAACTAAAGAGAAAAGAGTGGATCCTCCCCAGCAGGGAGTGTATTATCAGGCAGTTTCGGACAATAAGAAGAAAAAAAGCTTCCTGGTTCCGCTGATTGTTGTATTATCAATCCTGCTGGTAGTTGGGGCCGCAGGCGGCGCCTACTGGTTCCTGTTCCAGGGCAATGGCGCTCCTTCTGGCGCAGCCATTGCAGAAGGTGATGTCGTCGGTTCCTGGGAAGGATCTAACGACACGCTTTATTTTCAGTTCCTGCCGAACGAAATGGTAAATGTTGCCGTCCCCCAGGAAGGTTACTGGTTCAGAACCCAGTACCGCGTAGTGGAGGTTGACTCAAGCAGCTATCTTGAGCTTTACCACCGCGGTCTTGCTGAATGGGAAAGGACTGCCGAACTGTCTTTTACAGAAAGCGATGAGATCACCATGACCGATCAGTGGGATGGTATAGTTGTCAGCCTTAAGCGTATTGCCGATTCTGAGTTCAGGGATGAGATTAATGAACTTCGCTTTGAGCGATAGCCCGTAAAGCCATTGGTGCTTAACTATTAAGGCAGAGAGGCCCCCGCACCGGGGGCTTTCTTATAAAACAAAAAACAACCACGGAGCAGAGGTTATGTTGATGCCTTCTGATGAAAAATATATGCGCCTGGCCCTTGAGCATGCTGAAGAAGCGGCCCGCTGCGGAGAAGTACCGATTGGCGCTGTCCTGGTCAAAGACGATGCCGTGATCGCAGCTGATCGCAACCGCCGGGAAGAATTCATGGATGCTACGGCCCATGCGGAAATACTTGTTATCCGCCACGCCGGTGAGGCGCTTGGAGGCTGGCGGTTAAGCGGCTGCACGCTTTATGTCACCCTGGAGCCGTGCCCGATGTGTGCCGGGGCCATGGTATTAGCCCGGCTTGACCGCCTGGTTTACGGTGCGGCAGACCCTAAGAGTGGAGCGGCCGGCACCCTTTATGACCTGGTCAATGATCCCAGGCTTAACCACCGCCTTTCAGTGAGCTGCGGTATCTTAACCGGGGACTGTGCCTCTGTGCTGCAAAAGTTCTTCAGGGAGAGGCGTCTATAATGCAGCTTTACAAACAGTAATCGCCTGTTGTAATATATAACTTGAACAAGGAGAGATGGCCGAGTCCGGTTGAAGGCGCACGACTCGAAATCGTGTGTGTCGCAAGGCACCGTGGGTTCGAATCCCACTCTCTCCGCCAGTAAATACAGGCTTTTTAGCCTTTTAAGTATATAGCAATATGTAAAAATATGGGCAATTAATGCAAATGTAATGCAATTGACAAGCTTATACTTTTTAACAACCCTCATAAGTAAACTCCCTTTAACAGGTTCATTGTCTATTTCGATAATATTTTAGTTAAAGATGCTCTTTTGTTCTAATTTCTGTTGCTGTACATGAGACTAAGCTTCTACATCAGCAAACCCAAAAGCACCATGAGCGGTGGGACGGTACCGGTTATCCCCTTGGATTAAAAGGAGAAGAAATACCGGTATGCTGCAGAATCCTGCCCATGGTCGACGCATATGATGCCATGATCCACGACCGCTCCTGCAAGTTCCTGCAGACTACGAGCTTTATTAAGCCTGCCATTTTTAGCGGCAGAATTAACAATTTGCCGGTAGCGTTTCTATTGATACAGGATGGTGCGGGCGAGAGGATTCGAACCTCCACAGGTCGCCCTGTTGCATCCTAAGGTCGGAGAGTAGGATAAGCTTAATTAGATTGCAATACAAATTTGCATGTCTAGAACGAGCCGAGCGTTAATACCCGGTTCTAATGTCCTGCTGGTATTTATCTAGTTATGCAAACATAACCCGATCAGGGAGACTTTAACATGCTAGGGAATTTTCCCGCCAGCCAGAAACGTCGGCCGCCGGCGCTCATTTTTCTCTGCAAGAGTGAGGCAAAGGGGCTAATCCGGTTAAAAGTAAGCAATAAAAAAGCTGCCGGGTTAAACGAAAGCCAACAGTCGACCGGGGATCCGGTAGGATCATCCAGCTTCAAGCAACCATTTTTAAAGTCACAAATTATAGCAGCGCCGTTCCTGATCCTGATTTCGTACCGGGCATTGAAACCAGCTGCAGCATCAGGATCAACAATATGCGGTCATAACGGAAAAGTGCCGCTTAAAGCTAATGCTGCTTCATCTCCAGGGATGTTCCAGTCCAGTCCTGACGCCTTTGCAATATCGTAGCCGTGAACCAGCACTTCGCTTAATTCTATTGCAAGCACGGTGGAAAAGGGTCCTTTCATACTCTTGAAAAACTCCACCTCGGGATCGCCTTCAGGGGTCCTGCCGTATCCGACAAGCGCTTCCTCCCCGGCTTTGAAGCGAGTTATGAGGTCGGGCAAATACAATTTTAGCTCAGGGTTATCATAGACACAGTAAATGGCACAATATTGGGCCTGGTATTGGAAGTGAACACCATAACCTTTTTATTTTCTATTGGCTTTGCTATAATAAAAGCATACTGAATATTCAGGCTGTGTAATGCTTATGAACATGACCCGTAAAAAATTTATTAAGAATTGCTGCCTGTACTGTGGAGCCGGGGTATTCTACCTTGCAGGAGGTTCCCTGTTTCTCAGTTCCTGTTCTTCTCGTGAAGAAGCGGTGGAAGAGCCCGATTTATGGCGGCCTGCTTATGCTGCCCTGGCGGCGGAGGGCAAGTTCGATGATCGGGTAGAGCAGATTTATGACATTTTTAACAAATGCGAACTCTGTCCCCGCAGCTGCGGGGTTAACCGAAACACCGGAGAAGAAGGTTTTTGCCGGGCCCCGGGGCAGGCCGTAGTCTACAGCCACCAACCCCACTTCGGTGAAGAACTGCCCCTGACCGGCAGCAGAGGATCAGGTACTATCTTTTTTTCAAATTGCAACCTGCGCTGCGTATTTTGCCAGAACTACCCCATTGCCCACGAGGGCTGGGGCCGCGAGATCAGTGACCGCGAACTGGCAGAGATGATGTTAGATTTGCAGCAAAAAGGCTGCCACAACATTAACCTGGTAACACCAACCCACGTACTGCCCAATATTGTCAATGCTACCCGTATTGCTCACCAAAACGGGCTGACCCTGCCACTTTGCTATAACACCAGCGGCTATGAACGAACCGAAGTTGTCGGGCTTTTAGACGGTATAGTCGACATTTACCTTCCCGACCTTAAATTCATGGATGGCGCTGAAGCTGAGCGTTACAACCTGGCCGAAGCTTATGATTACCCGCAGAAAGCCCAGGAATCGATTACTAAAATGCACCGCCTGGTTGGTGATATAGTGAAAGACGAAAACGGTGTGGCCCTGAGCGGCTTGATGGTGCGTAACCTGGTTATGCCCAACCGGGTGGCGGGTACAGAAGAATTTGTCCGGTGGGTTGCAGAAAATTTATCAAAAGACACTTATGTTAATATCATGTCGCAATACAGGGTTGAATTTAAGGCATTTGAATATGAGGAAATCGCCCGGGCAATCACTTCCGAAGAATTTGTTGAAGCGATGGAATGGGCTAAAGAAGCCGGTTTGACCAATTTAGACAAAAGGTCACTGGCCCAGCTCGATATTCACCGTCGCAATGTTGACTGACTTAAGCCCACAAGCCGGGTAAATCAGAGCCACAAAAATTGCAGGATCCATTTTCCAGGTTTAACTCCTCAATAACGAAACCGACCCTGCCAACGACCTTTTCAGCACAGTTTGGGCAGAAAGTATTTTCTGCTGCGTGTCCGGTTACCTTGGCTAGATAGACGTACTTCAAGCCCGCCTCCAAAGCTATTTCACGAGCTTTCTCTAAAGTGGAAACAGGTGTCCGCGGGAGGTTGGACAGGCGATACAGAGGGTAAAAGCGGGCAAAATGGAGAGGCACTTCGGGGCCCAGTTCTTCTGCGATCCACCGGCACATCTCTCCAATTATTTTCATATCATCATTAACGGTAGGAATAACTATACTGGTAATTTCTATATGAACGCCGCTATCCCGGAATGATTTTAGGTTTTCTAAAGCTGTTTCCAACTCGCCGCCAACGTATTCCCGGTAGAATTCAGCATTAAAACCTTTCAAGTCAAAATTTACCGCATCAAGTTTTTCTGCAAGAGCCAGCAGCGGCTCGGGATTGATATAGCCGGCTGTGTGCATCAAATTCAGAAGGCCGGCTTCCCTCGCTTTTTCCGCTATAGCACACATGTATTCGTAAAATACAACCGGTTCACCAAAAGCATAGCTGATTGAAGGCACATTTCCTTCCAGGGCAAGCGCAATTACTTTTTCAGGAGGCATATCGTAGGCATGCACCTCTTCGGGGCTGACCAGTGCCATATCCCAAACTTCGCAGAATTTGCAGGCCAGGTTGCACCCTGCTGTCGAAATGGACAGGGCCCTGCTGCCGGGCAAAACATGGAAAAATGGCTTGCGCTCGACAGGATCTTCCTGGACCAGTGCCGGGTTACCGTAAACCAGGGTGTAACCTTCGCCCTCCCTGTTTTCCCTTACCCGGCAATGACCTCTTTCACCGACTGGCAGCACACAAGATTTGGGACAGAGTTCACAACGCACAGCTTTATCATCGAGGCTGCTGAACCAGGGGGACAGTTCAGACTTAATCAGGCCTTTTTTGGTCGATACAGATGCCGGATCGAATTTGGGATCTGCTGGAGTCTCCTGATTGCTTTCCTGAAAAAATGCGCACCCGGTTACCGGTGCCAGGCAAAAAATACAGGCCCCGTAAGCGCCGGCTTTTAAGATCAGCCGGCGGTTCACTCCGACTGTGAATATCTCTTTTTCAGGCATAGGCTATCTAACCTCCCGCATATAAAGAATAATACAAAAGCGGTTCCATTGGCAATAGCGGCTAAAAAAGCGCAGGCTGTAATCCCCAACACGGGGACCACAATGACACTGGCCAGGGCGGCGCCGAAAAAAGCTCCAAAAAGTTCTACACCGTAAACCGTACCCGCCGCTTTTTCAGGTTGTCCTTTCAGGGTCATGTAGCATGCTGCTGAAAGTGGAAAATCAACCCCGTTAATTAAGCCGGCTCCAAAAGTAAGCGCTGAAAAGAGGACAAATATCACCTCCGGAGACTGCAGGGCAGCTGTCACGGGAAGAATAAGAGCAATACAAACGGCCAAAAGGGCTATGCCCAGCTGTATAAAGGCCAGCGTTTTTATATTGGCCTTGTCTTTTACATAACGGCTGGCAAGATAAGCCCCGAGAGCCAGGCCACACATGAAAAGGGCCACGATCAGCCCCACCATTTCGTAAACAAAACCATAGATGCTCTGGAAAGAAAAAAGCAGGGCAATCTGCAGGGCCATGGTGGAAAAGCCGGTTGTGAAAACAGCGAAGAGAATTGCGAAAGCAACAGGAGCCAGGTTTTTATAAAGTCCTTTATTCACCCTTAGAAAGAAGACTGTAAATAACGGCGGGATAGATAAGAACAGGACCCACCAGGGTTTTACATGCAGCAGCCATCCAAAGGTTTCCTCCCGGTCCCTGCGGGTCAGGTCATCCCAGAACATCAGGGTGTAGAAATAGCCAATCGGCTTGAAGTCAGTGTTGATAAAATAATGTTCTCTTACAGGGGGCAGCTCTTTTTCCTTGGATAGCTGTTCTTCGACTGAAGGTGGAAAAAGAGGCACCGCTGCAGGTCCGGCCAGGTGGGCATCGCTGCTGCGCCCATGGTTCCGGATTACCCAGTTAATCCGCCGCAGCTGGGAATCTTCTAAAAGAACATGGTAATGGCGGCCTGTAAATCCTTCGGTCTCAATATCCCTCTCACTGTAACGCTCTGCCAGGATTGAGGGATTAAGAGAAACCTGTCCGGGGCTGTTGGTGGCAAAATAATAGAGATAGTGTTCCCCTGCCGAAAGCACACGGGAAAAAACCTGGTCCATGCTATGGTAAATAGCAGCATTGCGGTTAGCCACCGCTCTGCCCCGCAGGTCAGGCGTAGAGATTACCCCACTTACCAGAACCCCATCATGATTGAGCAGGGCTTCGGCCTCGGCAAAAAATTCCCTGGTATAGTAGCGATTTAGAACTGCGGTTGTCGGATCGGGAGCATCAACAACAATAAGATCATATTTTTCTTGAGCAGTTTTTAGGAAAAGGCGGCCGTCAGCATGGATCAGGTTGACCCGCGGATCAGAGAGAGCCGCCAGGGTATCCTCTGAAACATATGGCGTTGCTGCCCTGGTCAGCACTTCATCTAACTCAACATAATCCACTACTTTTACAGGGTGCTTTATAATTTCAGCCAGTACGCCCCGCAGGCCGCCTCCAATTAGTAAAACCCGCCCGGGGTCTTTATGCTGGACCATCGAAAAATGAGCAAACTCGACCGCTTCCTGCTCTTCCATTCCCGCAAACTCCGCTTCGGGCCCGGCAGTGCTGAAAACCAGGCGCCCGCTTTGAAAAAAACTATGCTGGTCTTCAAGCTTCAATACGGCAATAGTTCCGTGTTTTGACTGGTATGTATCGATAAGTTCGTGTTGAGGAGAATATAATCGCCACTGCATCCGGTAAGCTTGTTGATCAAGGTTTTCAAGAAGAGGATATACTGCTATAGCAAATACCATCAGTGTCAAAAGCAGCATAAGGTGTAGTTTATGCCGGCCTGCACCGGAAAGAAAAACCTTGCTGTTCATGGAAAAAGCGGCGCCAAGCATAACAAAGGCAGCGAGGACTGCAGTTTGAAAGGCGTTGAAGTAATGGACAAGCACAAAAGTAAAAAGCAGGCCGCCCAGCATATTGCCAACGGCTTCACCAATGTAGGTTTTACCTGCTCCCGAAGTGTCCACAGCCTTATTGCTTTCACGCCATATTCTCGAAAGCAAAACAAATTGCGCTCCCAGAAGCAGGCAGGCCGGCGCCATCAGCAGAAAACAGGAAATAACCATATCGGGCAGGGAGAAGTATGATCCCCTAGGCAGATCATAAAAACCGCGCAGGATGCGCAACAGAAATACAGTCAGGGGGATAACGAAAAGGATGCATACAGCGCTGCCTGAAAAAAGAAACAGTGGTCGTTTTGACCGTTCAATTAGAATTGCTCCCAGCTGGCTTCCCACCCCAACCCATACCAGCCATGCAGCAAGGATCAGCCCGATTGAAAGTTCATTGCCGTGAAAGACCATCAGCAGTTCCCGCAAAAAAAGGACCTGGGCCAGCTGCGAAACTACGCCCAGCATCAGCACAGCCAAAAGATGCGGGGGCATAGAGCTTTTTGATCCCGCCTGCACCAAGCCGACAGGTTCGTTGTAACCATTCTCGCTTTTTACCGAGCTGACAGTCATATCAAGCAACCCAACCCGTCACAATTATCGGTTCAGAATAAGGAACCTGTGAAAAAGCCCTCAGGGATAATAGATTTATGCCATGGAAATTTTGAACTCATTAAATAAATAAAGGACAATAAGCTCGGGCAGTGCAAAAATTAGATAACCGCTAATTGATCTGTTGAGCATTTTTCGGCTCCACTCCTCGATTCGACAGGTAACCAACCAAACCCTGCATGGTGGGGGCAATGCTTGCTAACTATTTCGCAGGCATGTTCGCAACAGGTTAAGCCAGATTCAATCAATCCAAGAAAATCGCCTTCGCCCCTAAAGCGTGTGTTCGCAAAATGCACCGTGGGTTCGAATCTCGATCTCTGCGCCAGAAAGCTTTATGTATAATGGGTTTCAAAAGTTCTTATCGGGGGCGTTATCTTATTTTGACTATAAAAG
>SKOR01000037.1 GCA_007119965.1 Syntrophomonadaceae bacterium | reverse complement strand
TGAAGGGGATCAGCGAGCCGGTCCTGGTTTCCGGGACAGACGGGGTCGGGACCAAACTGAAGGTTGCTTTTGCGGCCGAAAGAGACGACACGGTCGGCATTGACTGCGTGGCAATGTGCGTAAACGATATCCTGGTCCAGGGAGCGGAACCGCTCTTCTTTTTAGATTACCTTGCTGTCGGCAAACTGAAGCCCGAACAGGTGGAAGAAATCGTGACAGGGGTTGCCGAGGGCTGCCGCGAGGCGGGCTGCGCCCTGCTGGGCGGGGAAACGGCAGAGATGCCAGGGTTTTATGCCGCCGGCGAATACGACCTGGCCGGTTTTGCAGTCGGGTTGGTCAACCGGCCCGCTATAATAGACGGAACAGCGATCAGGGCAGGCGATATTGTTGTCGGCCTTGCTTCAAACGGCCTGCACAGCAACGGTTACTCATTGGCCCGCAAAGTTTTACTGGAGGGGGCAAGCCTGCTGCTTACCGATTTCCAACCAGGCCTGGGAGTAACCCTGGCCGAGGAAATGCTCAGGCCGACCCGGATCTATGTTAAGCCTGTGCTCGATGCTTTAAAAAAATTCAGGATCAGGGGAATGGCTCATATCACGGGCGGGGGGCTCCCCGGCAACCTGCCGCGGGTACTGCCCCAGGGCCTGCAGCTTGAAGTTGACCCCGATGCATGGATGGAACCGCCGATCTTTGACCTGATCAGTGAACTCGGTTCGGTCCGCCGGGAAGAGATGTTTAAAACCTTTAACATGGGCATCGGTTACTGCCTGTTTGTGCCCGAAGAGGAATCGGACCGGGTTCTTGCCCATTTTTCAGAACACCGGGTTACCTCCTATAAAATAGGCCGCGTTGAAAAGGGCCCAAATCGGGTTGTGATAAAGGATTTGCAGGGGTAAAAAGAGAATTAACCGGAGCAGAGCTATTTAAAGCGGAGGGAACTAAGATATGAAGCAGATCGCCGTGCTCGCTTCAGGGCGGGGCAGTAACCTGGAAGCAATTCTGGAAGCTGAAAGAAGGGGAGAGCTGTCCGGGCAGGTCGTGCTGGTAATCAGCGATCGCCGGGATGCTTTAGCCCTGGAGAAAGCCGAGAGGGCGGGGGTTAAGGCCCTTTTCCTCGATCCGGAAGATTATGACGGGCGGGAAAGCTACGATCAGGCCTTGATAGATCAACTTAAATCTGCCGGGATCGGGCTGGTTGTGTTAGCCGGTTTTATGCGCCTGCTTTCCCCGCTTTTTGTGCGTTCATTTCCACAGCAAATCCTGAACATTCACCCCTCACTTTTGCCTGCCTTCCCCGGAACAGACGGGGTGGAGCAGGCTTTTGCGCATGGGGTCAAGGTTACGGGCTGCACAGTGCACTTTGTTGATGAAGGCCTCGACAGCGGTCCGATAATTCTGCAGGAAGCGGTGCCTGTTATCCAGCGGGAGACCGTCCGGACTTTACAGGAACGGATCCACGGCGCCGAACACCGCCTCTACCCGACGGCGATTGACCTGTTCTGTCGGGACAGGCTTAAAGTGGAAGGAAGAAGGTGTTATATCATTGAGTAACCAGCGGCGGGCTTTACTGAGCGTGTCGGATAAAAGCGGTATTGTTGAACTGGCGGAAGGGCTGATCGCCCTTGGTTTTGAGATTGTTTCCACCGGGGGGACGGCGCGGGCCTTAAGCGAAGCGGGCCTGGCGGTTACCGGCGCGGAAGAGGTAACCGGGTTTCCGGAAATTTTAGGGGGCAGGGTTAAAACTTTGCACCCTGCCATTCATGGAGCGATCCTGGCCCGCCCCGACCGGGAAGGTCAGCGGGATGAGCTAAACGAACACGGTATTATCCCGATCGAACTGGTCGTGGTCAACCTTTACCCCTTTGAAGAAACAATTGCCCGCGAGGGGGTCAGCTTCGAAGAGGCTGTAGAAAATATTGATATTGGGGGACCGACCATGCTGAGGGCGGCGGCCAAGAACCATGCCCATGTGGCGGTGGCCGTTAACCCGCAGCGTTACGCTGAACTGCTCGCAGAACTGAAAAGCAGCGGCCAAATCAGCATTGAAACCCGGGTACAGCTGGCGGCAGAAGCTTTTGCCCATACCGCCGGCTATGACGCCGCTATTGCCGCCTATTTCAGGGAGCTGCCGGAGGCTGGGATGACAGCGTACCCCGATCGCCTGAGCCTAACCTTCAACAAGGTACAGGATTTGCGGTACGGCGAGAACCCCCAGCAGGAGGCTGCTTTCTATGCTTCCGCAGGGCCAAAAGAGGGACTCGCCGACAAGAAGCAGCTGCAGGGCAAGGAACTTTCTTTTAACAATTTAAACGATCTGAACGCGGCCTGGGAGCTGGTTCTCGAGTTCGAGGGCTCGGCAGCAGTGGCGGTCAAGCATGCCAACCCCTGCGGTGTAGGGCTGGCCCTGACCCAGTTCGAAGCTTATAACCTGGCCTACGAGGCTGATCCCGTTTCTATCTTCGGTGGAGTGGTGGCCTTTAACAGGCCGGTTGGCGCGGCTACAGCCCGGGAACTTGTTAAAATATTCCTGGAAGTAATTGCGGCCCCGCAATTTAACGAAGAAGCCCTGAAAATATTAAGCGCTAAAAAAGATATCCGCCTGCTCGAAATAGGGCCGGCCGGCAGCGGCAAAAAAAGTCACGACCTGAAAAAGGTAACCGGCGGGCTGCTTATCCAGTCGGCAGACAGCGAACCGGTTGATGTGACCGGAGGCGAGGTAGTCACGGAACGGGCCCCCACTGCCGGTGAATGGAAGGCGCTTAATTTTGCCCAGACGGTTGTCAAGCATGTCCGCTCCAATGCCATTGTTGTAGCTTCAGAGGGACAGACCCTGGGAATCGGCGCCGGGCAGATGAACCGGATCGGCGCAGCCAGGATTGCCCTGAACCAGGCAGGAGAAAGGGCGAAAGGGGCTGTGCTCGGCTCAGACGCCTTCTTTCCTTTTCCCGATATTGTAGATGAAGCGGCCAGGTACGGGGTTAAAGCGATTGTTCAGCCGGGCGGTTCTTTAAGGGATGACGAGTCGATCAGGCTCTGCAACCGCCTGGGTTTGGCCATGGTTTTTACGGGACGCCGCTACTTTAAGCATTAAATACAGCGTTTGTTACAGGCTGACGCAACTGTCGGCTCTTTAAAGGAGGTCCTGATCAATGCGAGTATTAATTGTTGGCGGTGGGGGTCGTGAGCACACCCTGGCCTGGAAGCTGGCCCAGAGCCCTCTTTTGGAAAAGCTTTATTGTGCTCCGGGTAACGCAGGGATTGCATCTGTGGCGGAATGTATCGACATACCAGCAGATGATCTTGATTCGCTGAAAAACTGGGCGTTGGAAAAAAAGATTGACTTGACGGTGGTCGGCCCGGAGGTGCCCCTGGTCCTGGGGATTGCCGATATATTCAGGCAGTCCGGCCTGAGAGTTTTCGGACCGGACAGTAAAGGGGCGATCCTGGAGGGAAGCAAGGTCTGGTCGAAGCGGAAGATGAAGCAGTGGGGTATTCCGACGGCCGGCTTTACCATATTCGATGACTTTGACGATGCACGCAACCACCTGGCCCGTTTTTACGGGGGCCCGGTGGTGATTAAGGCAGACGGCCTGGCGGCCGGAAAAGGGGTTGTCGTCGCCCCGGGGCCCGAGGAAGCGGAACAGGCCCTTTATGACATTATGATCGAGCGCGCTTATGGCGAAGCAGGCAGCCGCGTGGTAATTGAAAACTGCCTCAGCGGTGAAGAAGTTTCAGTGCTGGCGGTAACTGACGGCAAAAAACTGGTAGTGCTTCCATCATCCCAGGATCATAAAGCAATCGGGGAGGGAGACAGGGGGCCCAATACCGGGGGGATGGGCGCTTATTCACCGGCCCCGGTTTATACCGGGGCGCTGGCACGCAGGACTGAAACGGAAGTCTTCAGGCCGCTGTTGAAAGGTTTTGCCGATATGGGTGTTGATTTCAGGGGAGTTATTTATGCCGGCCTGATGGTCTCAGCTGATCAGTTTAATGTCCTGGAGTTTAACGTGCGTTTTGGCGATCCGGAAACACAGGCGATTATCCCGCGTATGCAGTCCGACCTGCTTCCCCTCCTGGCGGCGGCCGCCGACGGGGATTTAAAAAATATTGAACCGCGGTGGAAAGACGATTCCGCCGTTTGCGTGGTTCTTGCCTCGGGCGGGTACCCCGGCAGCTATGAAAAAGGCCGCGTTATTGAAGGGCTTGACAAACTAGAGGCAGAGGAAAGCGATCAGGTTGCCGTTTTCCACGCCGGAACGGCTTTCAAAGACGGCCGGACGGTTACTGCGGGCGGTCGCGTGCTCGGTGTAACCGCCTGGGACAAAGATCTGCAGAAAGCGGTGGACAGGGTTTACAGGGCCGCGGACCAGATTAAATTCGAAGGTTGTTATTACCGCCGCGACATTGCGCACAGGGCGCTCTGAGGAAAGAAAGTAAATATTGTTCGAAAACAAGGATCTGAAAGCCGGGATCCCCCGGTCAGCAGCCTGAATGATCAGTAAGAAAGATCTGCCCGGCTGCCGGAAAATCAGAATCCCGCCGGAAAAGTGAGCAGATAACATTTATAATATGCAGGAGGTGTAGCTGATGAGCGCGACAGTGGTGATCGGTTATGCACGGACTCCATTCGGCAAATTTTTAGGCGCCCTGCAGGGAGTCCCTGCGGTGGACCTGGGGGCGGCAGCAGTGAAAGAAGCTTTAATCCGCGCCGGGGTAAAAGGCAGCGAGATAGATAATGTGCTGCTGGGAATGGTTGTGCAGGGCGGCGCAGGACAGATTCCATCCCGGCAGGCAGCGATAAAAGCAGGCCTGCCGCATACAGTCCCATCTGAAACAATCAATAAAGTCTGCGCCTCCGGACTGCGAGCGGTTAACCTGGGGGATGCCCTGATCCGGTGCGGCGATGCTTCCTTAATTGTGGCCGGCGGTATGGAAAATATGAGTGCAGTACCGTATTACCTGCCGCGGGTGCGGACTGGAATCAGGATGGGCGATGCCCCGGTAGTTGACGGTATGGTACGTGACGGCCTGTGGTGCTCCTTTCATGATGTGCATATGGGAGTTCACGGCAGCGCAGTCCCGGCCGAGCACGGTATAACCAGGGCGGCGATGGATCGCTGGGCCCTGCGCAGTCATGAGCGGGCTGTGGAGGCCATGGATAGCGGGCGCCTGGCAGAAGAGATCGTCGCCCTGGAGGTGCCGCAGCGAAAAGGCGAGCCCCTGAGGGTGGAAAGTGATGAACTGCCCCGCCGGGATACAACCCCGGAAAAGCTGGCCAAACTTGCCCCCGCTTTTGAGCAGGACGGTATGGTTACGGCCGGAAATGCCCCGGGGATCAGCGACGGCGCGGCAGCGCTTGTACTTGCTTCCGCTGCGCGGGCCGGCGAATTAAACCTTGAGCCGCTGGCTGAAATTGTAGCGCAGGGGATGGTATCCCTGGAACCGCGCTACATAGCCACCGTGCCCTATGAAGCCGCGAATAAAGCCCTGGCCAAAGCAGGAATGACAGCCCGGCAGCTTGACCTGATTGAAGTGAACGAAGCCTTTGCTTCAGTGGCCCTGACCTGCATCAAGCTGGGCGGCTGGGAAGAGGAAAAGGTTAATGTAAACGGAGGGGCTGTTGCTTTAGGACACCCGATCGGAGCCAGCGGGGCGCGGATTCTAATCACCTTAATTGCTGAACTGCGCCGCCGCGGGGGCGGCTACGGGCTGGCCACAATCTGCAGCGGGGCCGCACAGGGCGAAGCTGTTATTATAAAAGTCAGCTGATATAACGGGGGACGGGTACCTTAAGGATAACCATAGCTGTAAAAATATTTTCAGGTACGGAGTTTTGTTGTCAGGCAACCCGTAGTCCTGGCAGCAGGCATGACAGGTGTGAAAAGGAATCTAATGCCTGATCATGAGCCTCCATATGCCCGAGGAGAGATACGAAATGACTTTTTCCCTATCGGATGAGCAGATCAGCAAGCAGCAGGAATTCCGGCGCTTCGCCGGAGAAGAGATCGATACAGGCGATCACTACCCGCAGGAAAACCTGAAAAAGGCTGCACAACGCGGCTACATGGGTTATCCTGTTCCAGCAGAGTGGGGCGGGCAGGGCGAAGGGTTCCTAAATTATATCCTCTTAATTGAGGAAATTTCAAAGGTCTGCGCTTCCACCGGGGCAATTATAGCTGTCCATACTTCGGTAGGCACTTTTCCAATCCTCTATTTCGGCACAGGGCAGCAGAAACAGCGCTACCTGCCGGGATTGGCCGGCGGTGAAATGCTGGGCGCTTTCGCCCTGACCGAGGCCGGGGCGGGGTCCGATGCCGCCGCTCTTTCGGCATCCGCCACCCCCGTTGAGGGCGGTTACCGCTTAAACGGCTGCAAACTGTTTATTACCAGCGGCGGACAGGCTGACCTGTATACAGTTTTTGCAACCGTGGATAAAAGCAAAGGCGTGAAAGGGATCACCGCATTTCTCGTCGAACGGGGCGCCGACGGGCTGGCAACCGGCACCCCTGAAAAAAAGATGGGTTTAAACCGCTCTCAAACCACAGAACTGAGATTAGAGGATCTGTTTGTGCCTGTGACGAACAGGCTTGGTAATGAAGGCGATGGTTTTACAATAGCGATGTCCCTCTTAGACGGTGGGAGAATCGGTATCGCTGCCCAGGGGCTCGGGCTGGCCGGGGCTTCAATCGATTACACGGTCCGCTACCTGAAGGAGCAGGAAGCCGCCGGGCAGAAAACTGAACAGGGAATAAGTTTTGCCCTGGCCGATCTGGCTGCCCGCCTGGAAGCGGCCCGCCTGCTGGTCTACAGGGCCGCTGCTGTGAAGGGTTCGGGAGTGCGCTGCTCAAAGGAAGCTTCCATGGCAAAAATGTTTGCTACCGACCTGGCCGTAGAAGCGTCCACCAGGTGCATTGACCTGTGCGGCCTGGCTGCTTCAAGGCGGGATAATCCGCTGACCCGCTATTTTTGCGATGCCAAGGCAACCCAGATTTACGAAGGTTCCAACGAGATTCAACGCATTGTGATCGCCAGGCAGCTTTTAAAGTAGAACACCGGTTATGACAGGGCGCGGCAAAGCATAAAAATAACTGCTCTAAAATGATAATAAAAAATTTCAGCGGTTGGTCTGATTGCCCGGAATTGGATATCGAATAAAATAAACTAAATGTATTCGGGAGGGTGGGTAAATGAATTTTGTGCTGACCGAAGAACAGGAAATGACCCGGAAAATGGTGCGTGATTTTGCCGAAAAAGAGATACTGCCCGGTGCGGATGAGCGTGATGACAGGGAAGAGTTTTCACGGGAACTTTTTGACAAAATGGGCGAACTGGGCCTGACAGGCATACCGTGGCCGGAAGAATACGGCGGCGGCGATTGTGACTTTGTAAGTTATGTTATCGCCGTGGAGGAGCTGTCCAGGGTCGACGCTTCCGCAGGAATAACCCTGTCGGCGCATACATCGCTCGCCGGTTGGCCTCTCTTTAAATACGGCAGCGAAGAACAGAAGAAAAAATACCTCGAGCCGATGGCTTTGGGAGAAAAACTGGGCGCCTACGCCCTGACCGAGTCGACTGCCGGGACAGACGCCGCAGCACAGAGCACTACAGCAGTTTCAGACGGAGACAGCTACGTGCTAAACGGCAGCAAAATATTTATAACCAACGGCGGCGACGCAGAAATTAATATCGTTTTCGCCGTCACCGACAAGGAAAAGAAAGCAAAAGGGATCAGCGCCTTTATTGTTGAAAAAGGAACCCCCGGTTTTTCAGCCGGCAAGAAAGAACGTAAAATGGGCCTGCGTTCTTCGCCGACCCTGGAACTCATATTTGAGAACTGCCGTGTCCCGAAAGAGAACCGGCTCGGTAAAGAAGGGGAAGGCTTTAAAATTGCGATGAGTACCCTCGACGGGGGGCGCAACGGTGTCGCCGCACAGGCCGTGGGCATTGCCCAGGGAGCGCTTGATGAAGCCGTAAAATACGCAAAAAGCAGGGAGCAATTCGGAAAACCGATTGCCAGCTTCCAGGCGATAGCATTCATGCTGGCCGATATGGGCACTAAAATTGAAGCATCCCGCCTGCTCACTTACCAGGCGGCCTACCTGGAAAGCGAAGGCCTCCCTTACGGCAAGGCATCGGCAATGGCCAAATTATTTGCCTCGGAAACAGCAATGGAGGTAACCACCAAAGCAGTGCAAATTTTCGGGGGCTACGGCTACACCCGCGACTATCCTGTGGAACGCTTTATGCGTGATGCGAAGATCACAGAACTTTACGAAGGCACCAGTGAAGCACAGCGCCTGGTTATCTCGCGCCACCTGCTTTCCTGAGATTTATAACCTGGAGATGAGGGCAGCTGACCTTTACTCGCCTCCGGCTGGCTTAATAGTTTTTAGTAACGAAAGGAGCACTGGAAATGGCTAAAGAATTACCGGGCCTGATCATGGTCTTTACAGGTGATGGCAAAGGCAAAACTACTGCCGCTGTCGGCCAGGCGATGAGGGCCCTGGGGCATGGATATGCAGTTTTCATGATTCATTTTATGAAAGGGCGCGACTACGGGGAATTTCTTTCCACAGGCAATATGCCCAATCTGACCCTGGTGCGCGCCGGACGGGATGATTTTGTAAATCGTGAGGATCCCGACCCGGTTGATGTTGAGCTGGCCCGGGAAGGCTTTGCCCGGGCAGAAAAAGCTGTCATGAGCGGCGGCTTTGACCTGGTTATATTAGACGAGATAAATGTTGCTGTCGACTACGGCCTGATTGAAGAAGCGCGCCTTTTAGAGCTGCTTAAAAACAAGCCGGAAAACGTTGCAGTGGTGCTGACCGGGAGGAACGCATCACCGGAGCTGGTTAAAATGGCCGATATGGTCAGTGAAGTTCTGGCGATTAAGCATCATTACGAATGCGGGGCTGACTGCTGTAAGGGAATAGAATTTTAGGCAGGCGTTAAATTATGGAGGATCGGCCGGCCTGACCCTTCCTTTAGATTTTGAAACATATGGGGGGGCGGATTGGCTTTCCGGTCTGGAATTTGATTATTTGAGGTGTTTGGATGCAGGATTTAGTGGCAGAACTGCTTAAAGGCAACCGGCGGGCTGCGGCGCGGTTGATTTCGCTGGTGGAGAATGACGATCCGCAGAAGAGAGAACTGTTGAAGGGAGTTTATCCCCACACGGGGAATGCTTACCTGATCGGCATTACCGGGGCCCCCGGTTCCGGCAAAAGTTCACTGGTTGACTGGCTGTTGAAACAGATGCGTAAAGACGGCCTGACGGTGGGGGTAATTGCTGTCGACCCGACCAGCCCTTTCAGCGGCGGGGCAATATTGGGGGACCGGATCAGGATGCAGGATCATGCCCTGGATAACGATGTCTTTATCCGCAGTATGGGCACCAGGGGCAGCCTGGGCGGACTTTCCAGGGCGACCAGGGAAGCGATCCAGGTGTTAGACGCTTTCGGCAAGGATATTATCCTGATCGAAACAGTGGGCGTCGGGCAGTCAGAAGTCGATATCGTCAAGACAGCCGACAGTACCGTGGTGGTGCTCACCCCTGCCGGGGGCGACAGCGTACAGACGATTAAGGCGGGGATTATGGAAATTGCCGATATCTTCGTGATCAACAAGTCCGACCTGCCGGGTGCGGATAGGACAGAAACAGAAATAAACATGATGCTTGATATGAAAAAAAGCAAAGCCTGGCGGCCGCCCGTCGTGCCAACGGTATCGGTAAACAACGAGGGGATCGCCGAGCTCTGGAACTCAATACAGGAGCACCGCAGTCACATGGAAGAAAGCGGGCGGCTTCTGGAAATCCGCCGTGAAAGGGTTAAGCGCGAACTAACCGAACAGGTCGAGTACCTGGTTAAAAACCGAATCTGGGAGCGGGTTAAAGAGGAAATTGAGTTTGACAGCCTGGTTGAAAAAATCGTCCACCGTGAACAGGATCCGTACAGTACAGCGGGCGACCTGCTTGCCAAGATAAACTTTTATGAACGGGAAACAGGAGAAGGTGGTTAAAAAGTGGATAAAGATAAATTAGATCGGATCGCGGAAAAGAAAAAACGCTGGCAGGAAGAGGCGGCCACGGCCAGGGAGCGAAGCGAACCCTTTATGACCGTTTCCGGCCGCCCGGTCGGGGCTCTTTATACCCCGCTCGATAACGCTGATCTCGATTACGAAAAAGATCTCGGGTTCCCCGGCAGCTACCCCTACACCAGGGGCGTGCAGGACAACATGTACAGGGGGCGGGTCTGGACGATGCGCCAGTTCTCGGGCTTCGGCGATGCCTATGATTCCAATAACCGCTACCGCTACCTGCTCGAGCAGGGCCAGACCGGTTTAAGCGTTGCCTTCGATATGCCGACCATCATGGGTTACGATTCCGACAGCGAGCGCTCTCTCGGCGAAGTAGGCCGCTGCGGGGTGGCTATCGATTCCCTGGAAGATATGGAGATCCTTTTCGATCAGATCCCGCTGGACCGGGTAACCACCTCGATGACAATCAACGGCCCTGCGGCGATTCTCTGGTGCATGTACCTGGCCAATGCTGAAAAACAGGGTGTCAGCCTCGATAAGGTCGGCGGGACGATTCAAAACGACATATTGAAAGAATATATTGCCCAGAAATCGTGGATTTTCCCTCCCGAGCCATCTATGCGCCTGATTACAGATATTTTTTCCTTTGCCGCCGATCACGTCCCGCGCTGGAACACGATCAGCATCAGCGGTTACCATATCCGCGAAGCGGGTTCGACTGCAGCCCAGGAACTGGCCTTTACCCTGGCAGACGGGTTTGCCTACGTGGAAGCGGGCATTCAGGCAGGCCTCAATGTTGATCGTTTTGCCCCGCGCCTGTCGTTTTTCTTTAACGCTCACATTGATTTCTTCGAAGAGATCTGCAAGTACCGCGCGGCGCGCAGGATCTGGGCCCGCCGGATGAAAGAAAAGTACGGGGCCACAGACGAACGTTCACTGAAAATGCGCTTTCATACCCAGACAGCAGGGTGCAGCCTGACCGCCCAGGAGCCCGAAAACAATATTGTGCGCACCGCTCTTGAAGCCCTTTCCGCTGTCCTGGGGGGGACGCAGTCGCTGCACACCAACTCGATGGATGAAGTGCTCGCCCTGCCATCTGAAAAGGCAGTTAAAATTGCCCTGCGCACGCAGCAGGTGATCGCTTATGAAAGCGGGGCTGCCAACACGATAGATCCCCTGGCCGGGTCGTACTTTGTGGAAGCGCTGACCGATCAGCTCGAGGCGGAGGCGGAAGCCTACTTCCGGAGAATTGACGAACTCGGCGGGGTTCTGCCCGCGATTGACCAGGGCTTCTTCCAGCAGGAGATAGCCGATGCCGCTTACGATTACCAGCGTGCCGTCGATCGGGAAGACCTCGTGGTGGTGGGGGTTAACCGCTACAATACCAGTGAGAAAGTGCAGATCGATCTTTTAAAGATTGATCCCGCCGTCGAAGAAAAACAGGTCAGGCGGTTGAAGAAGCTTAAAGAAAGCCGCGACAACGACGCCGTTGCCCGCAGCCTGGCCGCTTTGAAAAAGAGCGCTGCCGGCAGTGACAACCTGATCCCGAAAATTATGGATGCAGTCAGGGTTTACGCGACCGAAGGCGAGATAGTAGCTGCCTTGAAGGAAATATTCGGCGAATACAGGGAGAAGCCTCTCTTTTAGGAAGTGGCGGACAGTTTTATTGATTTACAGCCGGCCGGATTCTGAATTCAAACCCCCGTACAGCGGGGCAGGTTTAGTTAACTACAGCGTATTATAGAAGGGGTGATCCAGATCAGCAGTAAAAAAGTAAGAATTCTGGTTGCCAAGCCGGGATTGGACGGGCACGACCGTGGGGCCAGGGTTGTAGCCAGGGGCCTGCGCGATGCCGGGTTTGAAGTTATTTATACAGGGCTGCACCAGACCCCTGAACAGGTTGCCGAAACTGCCCTGCAGGAAGATGTCGATGTGGTCGGTCTGAGCATCCTTTCCGGGGCCCATATGACCCTGGTCCCGCGGATTAAGAAAATGCTGGCCGATAACGGAATGAATGACGTTCTCATGGTCGTCGGCGGGATTATCCCCGAAGAAGACGCCGAAGAGCTGATCAAGTGCGGCAATGCTGACAAAGTATTTAACCCC
This sequence comes from Syntrophomonadaceae bacterium, assembly GCA_007119965.1. Taxonomy (GTDB): domain Bacteria; phylum Bacillota; class Dethiobacteria; order DTU022; family DTU022; genus T3SED10-7. Next base: position 104,429 of record SKOR01000037.1, on the reverse strand, counting down.
GGCGAACCCCTGGAGACGATCACCGGTTACATAAAAAGCAAATTTTGAGATCAGCCCCTGCCCCGTTTCGCCTGCCGGGATACAGGGGCGGCATGTTAAGGAGAGATAGAATGGGCAGATCCGAGCTGGAGAAAGCCAGGGAGAAAGTGCTGGCCCTGCGCCGTGAAATCGACGAACACAACTACTACTACCATGTCCTCGATCAGCCGTCACTCGACGATCGGGAGTTCGACCGGCTGATGCGGGAACTCGAAGAACTGGAAGAGAAATATCCCGGACTGCAGGATCCCGACTCGCCGACCCGCCGCGTCGGTTCCAAGCCGCTGGAAACATTCCAGACCCTGGAGCATAAAATACCGATGCTCGGTTTGGATAACGCTTTCAATGAAGAAGAGCTAATTGATTTTGATACCCGGGTCCGTAAATTGAGCGGGCTGGAAACCGTTGAATATTTTTGCGAGCTGAAGATAGACGGCCTGGCCGTATCCCTGCAATACGAAGAAGGCGTTTTTAAACGCGGTTCAACCCGCGGCGACGGTTATACCGGCGAGGATATCACCGGGAACCTGCGGACAATCCGGCAGATCCCCCTGAGATTACCCGAACCGCTGACCCTGGAAAGCCGCGGTGAAGTCTACATTACCAAAAAAGCCTTTGAAGAACTTAATTCCAGGCGTGAAAGAGAAGGCCTGGTTAATTTTGCCAACCCCCGCAATGCAGCTGCCGGCTCGCTGCGGCAGCTTGATCCCCGCCTGGCGGCGAAGCGGCCGCTTAAGTTGTTTCTCTACGGCCTCGGTGAACACAGCCTGGAATTGAAATACCAGTCGGAATTGCTTGATTACCTTCAAAAACTGCAGCTTCCGGTCAACCCGCACCGCTCAACCTGCCTCGGACCGCGGGAAGTCCTGGACTACTGCCGCCGGTGGCAGGATCAAAGGCCCGGCCTGCCCTACGAAATTGACGGCGTGGTAGTCAAGGTAAACGATCTCGGTTTGCAGAGCGAACTTGGTTTTACGGCGCGCAGCCCCCGCTGGGCGATCGCCTACAAGTATCCCCCTGAAGAAAAAATTACCAGGATTCTTGATATCAGGGTTAACATCGGACGGACCGGGGCAATTACCCCCGTGGCCCTGCTTGAACCGGTTACCCTCAGCGGGAGCACTGTGCAGAGGGCAAGTTTGCATAATGAGGACCTGATCGCTGAAAAAGGGATCATGATCGGTGACTGCGTGGTTGTGCGCAAGGCCGGTGAAATAATCCCCGAAGTGCTGAAAGTGATTGAAGAAAGGCGGACCGGCGGCGAAAGGGAGTTTGCCATGCCCCGTCACTGCCCGTCATGCAGTTCCGATACGGTGCGCCTGAGCGGCGAGGCGGCCAGGCGCTGCCTGAACCCGTCGTGCCCCGCCCAGCTGGTAGAAAAACTGGTCCACTTTGCCTCGCGACGGGCGATGGATATCGAAGGCATCGGTCCGGCTGTGGCCGAAATGGTTTACAACAGCGGCCTGGTAAGCGATGTGGGCGACCTTTATTACCTGACCGCCGAACAACTGGCCGAAATGCCGCGTATGGCTGAAAAATCTGCCGACAACCTGGTCAGTGCTATCGCCGCCAGCAAGGAAAACCCTCTGAGGCGCCTGCTGTTCGGCCTGGGCATCCGCTTCGTTGGCGAAAAGGCGGCCCGCCTGCTTGCCGGGCGGTTTGAAACCATGGATCAGCTGCGCGAAGCGAAGGAGGAAGAACTGACTGCGGTAGATGAAATAGGCCCGAAAATTGGCGAAGCGGTCAGGCAGTATTTCGCGACCCCGGAAACAGGCCCTGTCCTCGACAAGCTTAAAAGAGCCGGGGTTAACTTTACCGAACCGAAAGTTGAAACAGCCTCAACGGACCTGGAAGGCAAAACCTTTGTTTTCAGCGGGGCTCTTGAAAATTATACCCGCGACGAAGCGAAAGCCCTGGTTGAAGAGAGAGGCGGAAGGGCCGGTTCCTCGATCAGCAAAAAGACAGATTACCTGGTGGCCGGCGATGATCCCGGCAGCAAACTGGATAAGGCCCGCAACCTCGGCGTAAAAATAATTAATGAAAGCGAGTTCAGGGAGCTTTTATAGTGTCCGGCTGGTTTTTTAAACAGAACGGGAAACAGGCCCGGAAGTTTACAGGTCAGCTCCCACCTCTTATTGCAGCAGGAGCCGAAGAAAATATTATTAGCAACTGGTTATCCTATGCGAAAAGCGAACGCAGATCTCATCAGCAGGCAACTAGAACTGAATATGGCTGATTAAATAGTAATCTTAAAGAGATAGCCGGCAACCGGTTCGGAAGGTAAGCCCCCGATTTCTTAATATGAGGTGATAGCGGTATGGCCGAAAACAGGATTTATTCACTGACCGGCGATGGTGACAGCAAACTGCTGCTGCAGACAATCATCGATTCGCTTTCCGATGCTGTTTCCGTGGTCGATGAAAACGGGATCGGGATCATGATCAACCGCGCCTATACCCGGATTACCGGCATGACCGAGGAACAGGTGCTTCACAAGCCTGCCACCGTTGATATTGCCGAGGGCGAAAGTGTCCATATGCGGGTCCTGCAGACGGGCAAACCGATCAAGGGCGTCCGCATGAAAGTGGGCCCCTACCGCCGGGAAGTGATTGTCAGCTGCGCCCCGTTAATGATCAAGGGGGAACTTAAAGGCAGCGTGGGGGTAATCCACGATATCTCAGAGCTGCGCCGCGTGATGGAAGAGCTTGAGCGGACCCGACGCCTGGTAAGAAAACTGGAATCGCGCTACAGCTTTGATGATATTATCGGCAACAGCGAGCAGATTCGCCAGACCATCGACCGGGCAGCCCAGGCGGCAGAGACGCCGGCCTGTGTCCTGCTGCGCGGCGAATGCGGAACCGGCAAAGAGCTTTTTGCCCACGCTATCCACCATGCCAGCAACAGGGCCGAAAAACCGTTTGTCAGGGTTAACTGCGCCTCCCTGACCGATACCCTGCTGGAAAGCGAGCTGTTCGGTTATGCCGACGGCGCCTTCACCGGGGCTAAAAAAGGCGGGCGTAAGGGCTATTTTGAAGAAGCTACCGGCGGGACCCTTTTCCTTGATGAAATCGGGGCGATGAACCTGGAAGCCCAGGGCAGATTGCTGCGGGCAATCCAGGAAGGTGAAATCATCAGGGTCGGAGAATCGCGGACCCGCTCCATAGATGTGCGGATCATTGCCGCTACCAATGCCGACCTGGAAAAAATGGTCGAAAAAGAAAAGTTTCGCAAAGATCTCTACTACCGCCTGAATGTTTTTCCGATCGAAATGCCTCCTTTAAGAGAGATCAAAAGCGATATACCGCTCCTGGTTAACCATTTTCTCTCCCGCTATGCCCAGGAATACGGGCGTACCGTGGTGGAAACCACTCCCGCGGTTTACCGCCGTCTCAAGGAATACGACTGGCCCGGCAATATGCGCGAACTGCAGAACGTGATCTCCAGGGCCCTGATTAACCTGGACCGCGATGAAAATGTGATTGAAGAACGGCACCTGATGATGCCTTTTATTACTGCGCCGGCAGATAAAGAAGATGCAGCCGATCCCCTGCAGGGGACACTGAAAGATATGCACCGGTCCTGGGAAAAAAGTATCCTGCAGAAAGCCATGCGCGAGGCCGGGGGCAACAAGGCCGAAGCGGCCCGCCTTCTCAATATTTCAATCCGCAACCTCTACAACAAACTTCACCACCATAAACTTATTTAAAGAGCAGCCTTCCCGGAAAACCGCCTGCAGCTTTCAGGGGTCCTGCCTGCTTATTTATACCCGTTCCGCCGCGGGCAGAAGCTTGCCTTCAAAATGTTCTGCGAGCAGCCTCCCGGCCATTTTCCGGCCAACGCCACCGCTGTTTTTGTTGCCTCCTGAAATTGTTCCCCGACTTTACCTGTATTTGGTACGATAATTGCAAATATTATTATCAGAAGAGAAAAATCCGGGAGGGATGCTAATGTCAGGTTACCTGGCCAGGATGGCAGAACAGGGTTTTGAAGAGGTGGTCCTGGTTCATGATCAGGAAACAGGGTTAAAGGCCGTGATTGCGATTCACAGCACAGCAAGGGGCCCGGCACTCGGGGGGACCCGGATGTGGGTTTACCCCAATGAAAATGCAGCTGTAGACGATGTAATGTGCCTGGCCCGGGGGATGAGTTACAAGTCGGCCGCGGCCGAACTGCCCCTGGGAGGCGGCAAAGGCGTAATAATAGGCGATCCCTGCAGCGAAAAAAGCGAAGCCCTGTTCCGGGCTTACGGCCGTTTTGTGGAAAATATGAACGGCCGCTTTATCACTGCAGCCGACATGGGTGTCGCTGAAGATGACCTGGATTGTATCAAGATGGAAACCGCGCACGTAGTGGGCGGCAGTTCGCTCGGGAGCCCGTCCCCTTATACCGCGTTCGGGGTCTGGAAAGGAATGAGGGCCTGTGCTGCAGAGGTCTACGGTTCACCTGATTTAAAAGGGCTGCGTATCGCCGTTCAGGGCATCGGCAGCGTGGGGCAGGCACTCTGCCGCCATCTTGCCGATGAAGGCGCCGAACTTATTGTTGCCGACATTGACCAGGCTAAAGTTAAGCTGGCCGTGGAGCGCTGGGGGGCCAGGGCGGTCGGCCGGGAGCAGATATTTGCCGAAGAGTGCGATATATTTGCCCCCTGCGGCGCAGGCGGGGCGGTTAACGCGGAAACCATGCCCCTGCTCAGGTGCAGGATAGTAGCCGGGGCGGCTAACAATGTCATCAAAGAAGAGAAATACGGTTCCGCCCTGCATGAACGCGGGATCCTGTATGCTCCCGATTATATTATTAATGCCGGTGGAATAATCTTTGTGGAATACAGCAGGCAGGGCGGCAAAAGCCCTTCGGAAATCAAAACAGTTATTGCCCGCATTGAAGGGCGCCTGAGTGAACTTTTCCGCCGCTCCCGGGAAGAAAATGTACTGCCGGAACAGGCAGCCGACCTAATCGCCGAAGAAAAATTACGGGAGAAGCTAAACCAGCCTCTGCCCGGCTAAAATAACCATGCAATATTTTGCAAGCAAACAATTACAACTTGCAGGATCTTGCAGGGAAGGATGATTGCTTATGGAAGAGATGTTGGAGTTCAGGTTACACGGCCGCGGCGGCCAGGGAATTGTGGTTGCCGCTGCGATATTTGCCGAAGCCGTGTTTTTAGATGGTTATTACGCGCGGGCTTTTTCCCTTTTTGGAGCGGAAAGGCGCGGCGCCCCCGTAACTGCTTTTATCAGGGTCAGCAGGGAACGCCTGATGCCGCGCAGCCGGATTTACCGGCCTGATTATGCCGTGATCTTTGATTCAAGCCTTTCTGCTGAAACTTCTACCGCCGGTTTGAAGGAGGGGGGCACCCTGCTGATTAATGCAGGAGAAGCGAAAGACGGCAACCTGTTCTTAACTACTGTGGGAGATAACCCGTACCGGATATTTGCGGTCGATGCCACAGAAATCGCCTGGAAGCATAAGCTGGCGATCGGCAGTTTTCCCATGGTCAACACTGTAATGCTCGGCGCCATGGCTTCATTAAGCGGCCTTTCTTCACTGGAAAGCCTGGTGCAATCAATTAAAAAGCGGGTTACCGCAAGCCTGGAGGCCAACATAAGCGCTGTTGGCGAAGGGTATGAATGTGTCAGGGAGGTGGAACAACTTGTTACCTGAAATTGTTAAAGAGCAGGTCAGTTATGCCTGCGGAACAGAGCCGTGTACAGTAAATAAAACAGGTGAGTGGCGTTTTTTGACTCCCGGGAAGGCGGAAAGGCCTTCACCGTGCAACCAGGGCTGCCTGCTGGACGGGGAAATTCCCGCCTGGCTGGAAGCGGTAAAACTGGAACGGTGGGAGGAAGCGTGGCAGATTATGAGCCGGCGCAACCCCTTTCCGGCCCTGACCGGATATGTCTGCTTTCACCCCTGCACTGAAAACTGCAACCGCGGCCAGCTGGACCGGGACATCGAGATTCCGGCCGTGGAAAAGGCAATCGGGCAGTGGCGTCTCGATCACTACAAGCCGAAAGTAAAAGCGCTGACCGCTAAAGGGAGGGTGGCGATTGTCGGCTCCGGCCCGGCCGGGATGAGCTGCGCTTACTACCTGAACGAAGCCGGTTACGAGGTAACTGTCTTTGAGCGGGAAAAAGTGATCGGCGGAATGTTTACCCTGGGAATACCTGAATACCGCCTTCCGCGCAGGGTTTTAAAAAAAGAACTTGACCTGCTGGAAAGTGAAGGAATCAAGTTTAGAACGGGCTGCAATATTGGCAGCGATATCCGCCTCTCAGAGCTGTATGCCGAGTTTGATGAAGTGTTTTTAGCTTCCGGGGCCTGGAAGCCCCGGCGGGCCGGTATCAGCGGCGAAGATAGCAGCGGGGCATGGAATGCCCTCGATTTCCTTAAGGCGGTCAACAGCAGCAGCAGCCCGGCGATAGCAGATCCCGTCGTGGTAATCGGCGGCGGCAACGCTGCGGTGGACAGCGCCCGCAGCGCGCTGCGCCTGAACGGTGTAAACCACGTCACCCTTATTTACCGTCGGAGCAGGGCGGAAATGCCCGCCGGGCAGGTTGAGGTGGAAGCTGCGGAACATGAAGGGGTCGAGCTGATCTGCAATGCCCTGCCCCGTGAAATAGAAGAAGATGGACAGGCGGTAAAAAGTATCCTGTTAGACCACTGCAAAACTAGCCTGGAAGGGCTGGCCATCGACCGGAGCCGCGCTTTCAGCAAAACTTGCGGGACAGTGATTATGGCCCTGGGCCAGGAAAGGGATTACACCCTGTTTGATACCCTGGAAAAGTCTTCTGTACTATTTGCCGGCGGGGACCTGATCAGCGGACCGGCAACTGTTCCGGAGGCAATTAATGCCGGGCGTAATGCCGCCATGGCGATCATGGCGAAGATTGAGGGCCTGCCCGGGCCCGGACTGCCAGCGGCGGAGCAGAGCCCGGTTAAATTTGAAGAATTGAACCTCGGGGCGAAAATGAACCTGCAGCTGCAGGATGTACAGGCGGATCCTTCCGCTGAAGCATCGCGATGCCTCGGCTGCGGGACCTGCAATACATGCGGGATTTGCTACCTGTTCTGCCCCGATATGGCCGTCGACGTGGTTGACGGACGTTATGAGTTTAACCTGGACTACTGTAAGGGCTGTGGGATCTGTTTCAAAGAGTGCCCTTCAAGGGCCCTTGCCATGGAAGGAGGCCGCTAAATATGGCGTTCGAACTGATCAGCGGAAGCCAGGCCGCAGCAATAGCCGTACAGCGCGTGGGAGTAGACCTGGTCTCCGCTTACCCGATTACGCCACAGACGGCAATTGTTGAAACCCTGGCCAATTTTGATGCCCGGGGTGAACTGGGCGGTGATTTTGTCAGCGTAGAATCGGAATACGCAGCACTGGCCTGCGCATACGGGGCTGCAGCGGCGGGAGCGCGGGCCTTTACGGCAACCGCCTCTCACGGCCTGGCCTACATGCATGAAATGATTCACTGGTGCAGCGGGGCCAGGGTACCCATAGTGATGGTCAATGTAAACCGGACGATCGGTGCGCCGTGGTGCCTTGATCCCGACCAGGGAGACAGCCTCAGCCAGCGCGATACAGGCTGGATGCAGATCTACTGCTCGGGAGCACAGGAAGTTTTAGACACCGTGATGCAGGCTTTCCTGCTCAGCGAAGAACTGCTTTTACCCTGCATGGTTGTCTTTGACGGGTTCTATATTTCCCATACCTACGAGGCGGTTGATGTGCCCGATCAAAAAACGGTCCGCGATTTTATCGGCCCGCCCCCCTTCGAAGCCCAGGTAAAACCGGGTGCGCCGGCAAACCTGCACGGCCTGACCACAGGGGACAACCAGATCGAACTGATCAGGGGCCGCCACGAGGCCATGAAACTGGCGCCGCAGTCCTTCAAAGCGATTAACAGCCGCTTCCAGGAAACCTTCGGACGCAGCTACGGCGCGATTGATCCGGTTATCCCGGACGGGGCCAAAACCGTTATCCTGGCCGCCGGCGCAACAGCTGAAACTGTTCGCTGGGCGCTGCCGAAGATGCAGGATACAGGCCTGCTGCAGCTGAGAATGTTTCGCCCCTTCCCCCGCGAGGAGCTGTGCAGCGCCCTGGAAGAACACGGGGTGGAGAAAGTTATAGTGATCGACCGCAACTGTTCGACAGGCATGGGCGGCATATTTGCCCAGGAGCTGCGTTCGGCCCTCTACGGGATGGATAATCAGCCCGATGTGCAGGATATAATCCTGGCCGGCGGGATCGACCTGACTATTGAAATGCTGGAACGAATTGTCAGGGAAGAGAAAGCTGAAGGGCATGTCGAACAAAAGTGGGGAGTTGATTTAAGGTGAAAACTGACATAATGAACCATGAGTCGGAAATGCTTTATGCCGGGCACAACGCCTGCCCCGGCTGCGGTGCAGCCCTGGCGGTCCGCTACCTGACCAGGGCGCTCGGGCCAGATTTAGCGCTGGTTTTAACCGCTTCGTGCTGGAGCATTATAACCGGGATGCCGCCCTTAACAGCCCTGAAGTGCCCAATCCTGCACTGTCCTTTCCCCAGTGCCGGTTCAGTCGGCAGCGGTGTCAGGCGGGGCCTTAACGCGAAGGGCCAGTATGACACGACCGTGGTCGTTTTGGCCGGTGACGGCGGTACTTTCGATATCGGCCTGCAGGCCCTGTCCGGCGCTGCCCAGCGCAACGAAGACTACATGTTTGTTTGCTACGATAATGAAGCCTACATGAATACAGGTATGCAGACCAGTTCAGCCACGCCTTTCGGGGCGCGGACTGCTACCGCACCCTATCCGCTGTTTAAAGAGGGGCAGAAAAAAGATATCATGCAGATTATGGCTGCCCACAGCATCCCTTACGCCGCTACGGCTACTGTTGCTTTTCCGGAAGATATGGAAAGGAAGCTTAAAAAGGCCCGGGAAATCAGGGGGTTCCGCTTTATCCATATCTTATCGCCCTGCCCGCCGGGCTGGGGAACCGAATCTTCGGATACGATTCACCTTTCCAGGCAGGCCGTAGCGACAGGGTTTTTCCCCCTCTACGAGATTATAAACGGAGTCTCCTGGAAAATGACCTGCCAGCCGGAAGGAAAGAGGCTGCCGTTAAAAGAGTATTTAAGCGGACAGCGCCGGTTTAAACAGATGGAGGATGTAAGGATCGAAGCCCTGCAGGAAGAAGTGGATCATGACTGGGAAGTCCTGCTTAAGAGGATAGAGGCCTCTAAATAATCAGCACAGGTCCTGACTATGGATAAGATCTGTCTCTCAAGCCAACCTGAAGGTTTCCGGCATCTGTAAGCGCAGGGTTTCTTATCTCTCTGCGCTTACGGGCAATGGAAGCGCCTGCGCCAGGGTTTTTGCCGCCTGCCCGATACAATCGCCTGCCGGTTATAGCTGCTCCTCCGCAAGGCAGGGGGCAGCTTTGCTTACAGCTGAATGAAGATCCGGATCCCTTCGCAGGCGGGAGCCGATCTAAAAATATAGAAATAAATGACGTTATGTCATCAAGTTAGAAAATAAATTTTAGAATTATAGTAAATATTATAATTCGCGGCAGGAATTTTAAGCAAAAAGCAGAAAATAAAATTATATTGGGTAATGTTGAAGCCCGGTACTTAAGACTAACAGGGAGGTGTCTGATTTTGCGGGAACTTGCCGCGTCAACTATTTCTGATCATGTGGCCGAGATGTGCGAACAGGCGAATATTTACCTGGGTGAAGATGTATTCAGTGCCTTGAAAGACGCCCTGGAGACGGAAGAATCGCCAACCGGAAAAGAAGTTTTAAAACAGCTGATTGAGAATGTTGAAATTGCCCGCGACGAACAAATCCCCATCTGCCAGGATACGGGATTTGCCGTGTTTTTCGTCGAGTGGGGCCAGGAAGTACACTTAACCGGCGGATCGCTGGAAGAAGCGATCAATGCCGGAGTAAAACGGGGTTATGAGGAAGGATACCTGCGCAAGTCAATAGTCAGCGATCCGCTTTATGAACGCAAAAATACCGGCGATAATACCCCTGCGGTAATTTATACCGATATTGTGCCCGGTGATAAGGTAAAGATTTCGTTTGCGCCGAAAGGCGGCGGAAGTGAGAACATGAGTGCAGTAAAGATGCTCAAGCCTTCGGATGGCGAAGCCGGTTTTATTGATTTCGTCGTAAACCATGTCAAGGCGGCCGGGCCAAACCCCTGCCCGCCAATTGTAGTTGGTGTGGGCATCGGGGGAACTTTTGACAAGGTTGCTGTACAGGCTAAAAAAGCGCTTTTCCGTAAGGTGGGCGAAAGCAACCCGAACAGTAAGTTTGCCGACCTGGAAAAAAGAATCAAGGATAAAATCAACGATCTCGGGGTGGGGCCGCAGGGCTTCGGCGGAAGGAATTTCGCCCTGGCGGTGCACATCGAAGATTACCCGTCCCATATTGCCAGCATGGCAGCAGCGGTTAATATCAACTGCCACGCCTGCCGGCACCTTGAAAAAATTATTTAAAGCTCTGAAGAGAGGAGGCAAAGCGGAATGGAAACAAAAAAAATTAAGGCTCCCCTGACTGATGAAGATGTAATGGCCCTGAAAGCGGGAGATAATGTCCTGATCAGCGGAGTTATTTACACGGCAAGAGATGCCGCCCATAAAAAGTTGGTTGAGTTAATGGATAAAGGCGAAGAACTGCCCATCGACCTGACGGGGCAGTTTATATTTTATGTCGGTCCGACCCCGGAAAAACCGGGTCAGGCCATCGGTTCGGCAGGTCCGACTACAAGCGGCCGGATGGATGCTTACACCCCCCAGATGCTGGAAAAAGGCATGAAAGCATGTATCGGCAAAGGGCTTCGCAGCCAGGTTGTAAAAGACGCCCTCGTTAAGCACAAGGGCCTGTACCTGGCCGCAGTGGGCGGCGCCGGCGCACTGCTCTCCAAAAAAATCAAGAAGAGCGAGGTTGTAGCTTACCCTGAGCTGGGGCCGGAGGCAATTCGCCGCCTGGAAGTGGAAGATTTCCCGGCAACAGTGGTCAATGACGCATATGGCAACGATCTTTATGCCGAAGGAGCCAAAGAATACGCCAGGTAGTTTTTATGATGGCCGCAGACAGGGCAGCAAGTCTGATCTCTGCGGCTGCCGGTCAGAAACAGGCAGAGAGCCGGTTTAAATAAATTTTTAATGGAAAGTAGGGACAGGATAATGACAATGAATAAAGATGAGTTACTGGCCAAGGCGAAAAAGCCGGCCCAGGATGCAATGCGGCTGCACCCATTTTACAAGGGTAAAATTGAAGTAAACTTAAAGTGCTGTGTGCGCGGTATAGGAGATTTTGCGATCTGGTATACTCCGGGCGTTGCCGAGCCGTGCAAGGCTATCGCCGATAATAAAGAACTTGTTTATGAGTATACCAATAAAGGCAATTTCCTGGCCGTTGTCTCTGACGGCACCAGGGTTCTCGGCCTCGGCGATATCGGGCCCGAAGCAAGTATGCCGGTAATGGAAGGCAAAGCGCTGCTTTTCAAGTATTTAGGCGGCGTCGATGCTTTTCCGGTTTGCGTTGACACGAAAGATCCCGATGAGCTGATTAAGTTTGTTAAAATGATGCAGCCCTGCTTTGGCGGTGTAAATCTTGAGGATATTGCCAGCCCGAAGTGTTTTTATGTCCTCGACCGCCTGAGAGAAGAATGCCACATTCCGATCTGGCATGATGATCAGCAGGGTACCGCCTGTGTTACCGTGGCCGGCCTGATCAATGCCCTGAAAATTGTCGGCAAGAAGATGGAGGATGCCAAAATTGTCCTGCTCGGCGCCGGGGCTGCCAATATCTGTACCGTCCGCCTGCTTGGCGTGGCAGGGGCAGATTTAAAGAAAGTTGTTATGGTAGACAGCAAGGGCATCCTGCATAAGGGCCGCACCGAGCTTAAGGAAGAGCACCCGGTGAAATGGGAACTGGCCCAGAGTACTAACGGTGAAGGGCTGGCCACTGACGCAGCAGACGCCTGCAAGGGTGCTGATGTTTTAATCGGCCTTTCCAAGCCCGGCCCGGATACAATTAAAAAAGAGTGGATTCAGAGTATGGCTAAAGACGCAATTGTCTTTGCCTGCGCCAACCCCATTCCGGAAATCTGGCCCTGGGAAGCGATTGATGCAGGGGCGAAGATTGTCTCCACCGGCCGCTCCGATTTCCCGAACCAGGTTAATAACTCGCTCGGTTTCCCCGCAATTTTCCGCGGTGTTTTAGACGTCCAGGCTACCGGGATTTCCGATACGATGTGCATCGCTGCAGCTGAAGAACTGGCCGCCTGCGCGCCCAGGGGCGGCATGGATCCTGAAATGATCCTGCCGACGATGGATATGTGGGAAGTATTTCCGCGGGTAGCTACAGCTACAGCCATGAAGGCCATTGAAGAGGGACTGGCCAGGATTGAACTTAGCCGCGAAGAAATATACAAGAAAGCCGAAGAAACGATCAAGAGAGCCCAGGATCAGACCAAGGCGGCGATGGATCAGGGCTTTATCCCGGCTCCGCCTGCCGAGTAATTGAGGAGGATAATATGACAGACGAAATAAAAATGGTTGACATATATTTAATGGGTAAGCGTTATACCGTCCCGGAAACGCTGACCATCCTGGATGCAATGGAATACGCCGGTTACCAGTTAACCCGCGGCTGCGGCTGCCGGGCCGGCTTCTGCGGCGCCTGCGCCACCGTTTTCAGGATGGCCAACGATTACGAACTCCAGGTCGGCCTGGCCTGCCAGACCAAGGTGGAAGATGGTATGTACCTGGCCCAGATTCCCTTTTTCCCGGGCCGTAAAGCAAAGTTCAACCTTGAAGATATTAAGCCTACGATGGCTCACTTTGCCCAGCTTTATCCTGAAGTGTACAAGTGCCTGGGCTGCAGTTCCTGTAACAAGGTCTGCCCCCAGGATATCGATGTCATGCAGTACATTGCTTACTGCCAGCGCGGCGATTTTGAAAAGGCAGCCGATATTTCTTTTGACTGCCTGATGTGCGGGCTCTGTGTATCACGCTGCCCGGCCAATATAGTCCATTACAATGCCGGCCTGACTGCCCGGCGCCTTTTCAGCCGTTACATCGCCAAACCCGATCCGTTCCTGGTCGAAAGGGCCAGGGCAATTAAAGACGGTGAGATGGACGCTGAAATTGACGAACTCGTTACAGCAGAAGATGAGACGCTGCAGCAGATGTACAATGATCGTGAAATTGAAAAGTAGACCTGGAGAGGAGGAGCAATTAAGTTGACTTACACACCGCAGTTAAGAGAGCTTATGAAGAAAGTAGAAGAGACCAGGCCCTCCCGGGTCGGTGTCAATTTTCCGCGGATGACCCAGGAAGAACGCCGCGACGTGCTGCAAAAGTTTCATCCCGATTATATCGAGGACGGGTTTCGCGAACTAAAAGTAGGCGTCAACAAGGGATCGCGCCTGCCCAACGAGATGGCAGATGTATTTGAATCGTGGAGCCGCCTGCGCGATGTTGAACTGGACCTCACGGCAGAGCCGGATTACGATGTCGACGTCCTGATAATCGGCGGAGGAGGAGCCGGGGCTGCGGCAGCGCTCGATGCCCACGCAGCAGGGGCCGATGTGCTGATAGCCACCAAACTGCGCTTTGGAGACGCCAATACGATGATGGCCCAGGGCGGTATCCAGGCGGCCGACAAGGAAAACGATACTCCGGCAATCCACTACCTTGATGTGATGGGCGGGGGAAGGCTGGAGAACGTTCCCGAACTGGCCCGCGCCCTGGTTATGGACGCACCGCTGGTGATCAAGTGGCTGGAAGACATGGGTACCATGTTTGATAAAAAAGAAGACGGCAGGATGGTTACAATTCACGGCGGGGGGACATCGCGGAAACGGATGCATGCTGCCCGCGATTATACCGGCGCTGAAATTATGAGGACCCTGCGGGATGAAGTTTATAACAAGGATATTACCGTTGTTGAATTCTGTGCGGCGGTTGAGGTTCTCCTTGATGAGCAGGGCCGTGCCGCCGGGGCAGTCCTCTACAATATCGAAACAGAACAGTACATGGTGGCCCGGGCTAAAACGGTAATCATCGCCACCGGAGGATCGGGAAGGCTTCATTACCGCGGTTTTCCGACCAGCAACCACTACGGGGCCACCGCGGACGGCCTGGTGATGGGATACCGGGCCGGGGCGAAAACTATTTATGCCGACTCTATCCAGTATCACCCGACAGGCGGCGCTTTCCCGCCCCAGCTCCTGGGGCTCCTGGTTACTGAAAAGACGCGCGGCCTCGGCGCTACGCCGCTTAATATCAACGGCGAGCAGTTTGTCTACCACCTCGAAACGAGGGATGTGGAATCGTCTGCGATTATCCGCGAGTGTGAAGAACGCGGGTTAGGTGTGCCGCTGCCGACGGGAATTACCGCGGTCTGGCTTGATTCGCCAATTCTCGAGCTGACTCACGGTGAAGGGACCATCGAGCGCCAGCTGCCGGCTATGCTGCGCCAGTTCCAGCGCTTCGGTGTTGATATTCGCAAGGAGCCGATGCTGATTTACCCGACCCTGCATTACCAGAACGGCGGGCTGCTGATTGATGACAGCGGTCACAGTACTGTTGAAAATCTCTATGTTGCCGGTGAGGCAGCAGGCGGGATTCACGGCACCAACCGCCTGATGGGTAATTCTCTGCTCGATATTATCGTTTTTGGCCGCAGGGCCGGAAGAGACGCAGCGGCGAAAAGCAAGGATCTTCCTGTTCCCGGAAAGCTCACCCTGGAGCACGTGGAAAAATACCACAGGGAATTAGAAGAAACGAATGCGGCCGAAGACCGGGTAGGGCCGATTTTACTGCCGCATTATACACACCGGTAATGAAAGAAGAACACAGCGAAAAAAGCCTGCCCCTGCAGGGCTTAACGGTCCTGGACCTGACCCGCCTGCTGCCGGGTCCGCTCTGCACTATGCTGATGGGGGATTACGGGGCTGAAATAGTAAAAATTGAAGATACTGAAGCCGGCGACCCGACAAGGTTCGTCGGCCGTTTTTTTGAAGGCAGCGGTTCTTTTTTCCGCCAGCTGAACCGCAACAAGAAAAGCCTGGCCGTGAACCTGAAGACTGGACAGGGCCGTACGGCAGTCCAGAAGCTGGCCGGCAGAGCCGATGTCCTGGTTGAAGGTTTCAGGCCGGGGGTTATGGAGCGCCTGGGGCTGGGCTACAGCGAACTGAGCCGGCTTAACGGGGGCCTGGTTTATGCCTCAATTACCGGTTACGGCCAAACTGGCCCTTACCGGGACAGGGCCGGCCATGATCTAAACTACACCGCCCTGTCAGGGCTGCTCGATCTGAGTGCCGAAGAAGGCGGTTCGCCGCAAATGCCTGCGATCCAGGTTGCTGATATCGCCGGGGGGGCGATGATGGCCCTGCAGGGTATTCTGATCGCCTTATTCCGGAGAGGGCGGGACGGCAAAGGCAGCCATGTCGATGTCTCGATGACCAGGGGTTTGCTTCCCTGGCTGACCATGGCCGCATCGGCCATGAACAGTTCTGAAGAGATGGCCAGGCGCGGGAGCGGCCCGATTACCGGGGCTTACGCCTGCTATAATATTTACGAAACTGCCGACGGCAAACATATGAGTCTCGGAGCGCTTGAGCCTGTTTTCTGGGAGAGGTTCTGTGAAGCGGTCGGAAAAAATCAGTGGACCGCGCTTCAATTTGAACAGGAAGGGCGGGAAGCGTTAATCAGGGAAGTACAGGCTTTATTTAAAGAAAAAACCAGGGAGCAGTGGGAAACCCTTTTTTCCGGTCTTGATGCCTGCTGCGAACCTGTTCTAAGCCTGGCCGAGGCTGTCGGTTACCCCACCGGCCGTGAGGGCCGCTACTGGATCAAATCAGTAAACAGCGCCGGTGAAACCGAGATTATGCCCGGTTTCCCGCTGTTGTTTTCCGGCTGTGCAGGGCAGGTCCGTCTGCCTCCGCCGCGCCACGGTGAGCATACCCGGGAAATCCTGCACTCGCTCGGTTACAACCCCAATGACATTGAGCAGATGGCCTCTGAGGGGGCGGTGCGCTTTTAAAGAGCCCCGCCCTGCTTGCAGTTTACGAAAAAAAGGGGCAGCCGGACAGAAGGCCTGATTGCCCTTTACCTTGCCGGTTTCCCGATCTATAATTAATTATGGTAAAAACCGCGATAGAAGAAAATACCTTTAACCAGGCCGCCCTGATTTTAGAACAGCTTGCTGCCCATTACCCGCAGGCCAAAACAGCCCTGGTTTTTAACAACCCGTACCAACTGTTTGTCGCTACAGTCCTTTCCGCCCAGACAACAGACGAGCAGGTAAACAGGATTACCGCCAGGCTCTTTGAGGCGGCACCCACTGTTTGCGACCTGTCTGCCATGAAACCGTCAGAGTTGGAACCGTATTTAAAAAGCTGCGGCCTCTACCGCCATAAAAGCAGGTACCTGGTTGAAGCAGCCAGGATAATTGCAGAGCAGTACGGCGGGCTTATCCCCGACAATTTTAATGAGCTGATTAAACTGCCCGGTGTAGGGCGAAAAACGGCGAACGTGATTATCAGCAGCGCTTTTGGCAAGCCGGCCCTGGCTGTTGATACACACGTTTTTCGCGTTTCGGGGAGGTTGGGCCTTGCTGACGGGAAATCTGTCAGGATCGTTGAGGATCAGCTGAAAGAGGTGATCCCGGTAGAAAACTGGACCAATGCCCACCACTGGTTAATTGCCCATGGGCGCACGGTATGCAAGGCCCGCAAACCGCTGTGCTCCGGTTGTTTCCTGGCCGGGCTTTGCTTGTATGCCATAGAAAGGGGAGAACATTGATGAATTGGAAAAAATTAAAAGTGGAAGAACTCAGGCTGGTCTGCGATCTGGAGGGAAATACATTTGAAACTACAGCAGATGTGCCCCCGCTGGAAGGGATGATCGGCCAGGAGAGAGCCGTTAAGGCTACTGAGTTCGGCCTGCGGATTAAACGCCCCGGTTACAATATATTCATGACCGGGCTGACCGGGACGGGTAAATCGAGCTACGCCCAATCAATTATAGAAAAAATATCGGCTAATGAACCGGTCCCCGATGACTGGGTTTATGTTTACAACTTTGAAAATCCCGGGGAGCCGATTGCTCTCAACCTCCCCGCCGGGAAAGGGCACGATTTCTGCCTGCACATTGAGGAACTGCTAGAAGATTTAAAGCAAAATATACCGAAGGCTTTTGAAGGCGAAGATTATGAAAGACAGAAGGCGGTATATTTTAAAGAATTCCAGGAAGCAAGATCTGAGCTTCTGGAGGAACTGAATAAGGTTGCCTCCGAAAAAGGCTTTGCTTTGAAGCGGACCAGCTCAGGGTTTGTGACTATCCCGCTCCAGGAAGGAGAGCAAATCAGCGAGGAAGATTACGCCAATCTGGAGCAGGAAAAGAAAGACGAGCTTGAAAAAAAATCGTCCGAAGTGCAGCTGAAGGCGATGGAAATAATGAGACGCATTCAAAAAGTGGAAAAAGAGATGAAGGAGAAGTTAAAGGATCTGGATCACAAGATCGGCCTTGCGGCGATCGGGCACCTCTTTAGCGAGCTGATCGAAGAATACGGACAGTACCCGCAGGTAAAAAAATACCTGGAAGCGTACCGGGAGGATGTCCTGTCTAACCTGGCTGATTTTCGCAGCGAAGACGATGAACAGCAAAACCCGCTTTTTATGCTCCAACAGCAAAGCCAGGAACAGAGTGAGAAGCGATACGGGGTTAACCTGCTGGTTGATAACCGCGAAACCAGTGGGGCCCCGATGATCTACGAGACCAACCCTTCGTACTATAACCTGGTGGGCAGGGTCGAATACGAAAACCGCTTCGGAACCATGGTTACCGACTTTTCGATGATTAAACCCGGTTCTCTGCACCGGGCCAACGGCGGTTACCTGATCCTGCAGGCCAGGGATGTGTTGACCAGCATCCAGTCCTGGCAGGTCCTGAAAAGGGTTTTAAGGACTAACGAAATCAGGATTGAAAATATCAGCGAACATTTCGGCCTGGTTGCCATGTCTACACTGCGTCCCCAGCCGATACCCCTCAATATCAAGGTAGTCGTGATCGGCATACCCCTGTTGTACCAGCTGCTCTACCATTATGATGAAGACTTCCGCAAGTTGTTTAAAATTAAAGCTGATTTCGATACTGAAATGGAACGGGAAAATAACAACGTCGGCAAAATGGCCAGCTTCATCTCTTTTCACTGCGATGAACAGGGCCTGCGACCCTTTGACCGGCCGGGGGTAGTGGAGATCGTGGAGTACAGTTCGCGACTGGCGGAGCACCAGGATAAACTGAGTACCCGCTTCAACGAAATTGTTGATCTTCTGTTTGAAGCCGACGCCTGGGCGGATATAGACGGCGTCGATGTTGTCGGTAAAAAGCAGGTAGAAAAAGCCCTGGAAGAAATAGTGTACCGTTCCAACAAGTATGAGCAGAAAGTAATTGAATTAATCAGGGAAGGGCAGATTCTACTCGATTTTGAAGGCGAAACGGTTGGGCAGGTTAACGCCCTCTCGGTCCTGGACCAGGGTGACTACCGCTTTGGGCGGCCGTCACGGATTACCGCTTCAACCTACCTCGGCCGCAAGGGGATAATCAACATTGAGCGGGAAAGCGAGCTGAGCGGCCGGATTCATAACAAGGGAGTCCTGATATTAAGCGGTTACCTCGGGATGCGCTACGGCTCGCTGGTACCGCTTAACCTGACCGCCAGCCTCTGCTTCGAGCAGTCTTACGGCGGTGTTGATGGTGACAGCGCTTCAGCCGCTGAACTGTTCAGCCTTCTTTCAAGCCTGGCAGAAGTGCCGCTGCGCCAGGACCTCGCAGTTACCGGGTCGGTTAACCAGAAAGGCGAAATCCAGCCCGTTGGCGGTGTAAACAGTAAAATAGAAGGCTATTTCATGGCCTGCAAGGAACTGGGGCTTACCGGAAAGCAGGGTGTCATTATCCCTGAACAAAACCAAAAAAGCCTGATGCTTAAAAAAGAGGTAGTTGAAGCTGTTGCCAGTGAACAGTTTAATATTTACACTATAAAAACGGTATCAGAAGGCCTGGAACTCTTGTCGGGCCTGGAGGCAGGCGAAGTTTCCGCAGAGGGGGCCTTCCCTGAAGGCAGCTTTAACGAAAAAGTTCTCGCCAGGCTGAAACATTTCAATGAAACGCTGCGCAGGGAAAGTGACGAGGACAATAACGAACGCGGGTAAGCGGGCAAAAGTCAGGATTGCCGGCCGCGGAGACCGAAAATGATTTTGATGCCAGGCCCGCTGCCGGCCCTGGAAAAAAGTTGTGAAGTGAGGTTGTGCGATGCACTTAGTCCTTGTTGAGCCTGAAATACCCCCCAACACGGGGAATGTCGCCCGGACCTGCGTGATGACGGGAACAAAACTGCACCTGGTTGAACCGCTCGGGTTTTCTCTTTCGGAGAGCCGGGTGCGCCGCTCCGGCCTCGACTACTGGAAATATCTTGATCTGGAAGTGCACCCCGATTTCCGGGATCTCAGGGAGGCGTACCCGCAGGCTCGCCTGTTCTGTTTTTCAACGAAGGGTAAAACCTATTATCATCAAATAGCCTATCAACCCGACGATTTCCTGGTTTTCGGCAGTGAAACCAGGGGCCTGGCGCCGGAAATACTGGCCCAGGCTGCAAAAACTGTGCGCATACCCATGGTAGAGCAGATCCCGCGTTCCCTGAATATGGGCAATTCGGTAGCCGTTGTCCTCTACGAAGCGCTGCGGCAGCAGGGCTATCCCAACCTTTCTTAGCTAAGTTTCAAAGTGGTCAACGTGGTTGGCTTCCTCTACCTTGCGCCTGTCCAGGTAGTATTCATCGAGAAGGACTTTAGCGGTAGCGGTAATCGGAATGGCAAGAATGATTCCCAGCAGGCCCAATAACTGGGCGCCGGCCAGGACCATGATAATTACAGTCAGCGGGCTCAGGTCTGTTGCCTTGCCCAGGAAAAAAGGCGTAAAGAGGAAAGCGTCCAGGATTTGGACGAAAATATAGAGGATAATAACCGGCAGCACGCCCGGCGTGTCGGGCATTATGCTTAACAAAACGGCAGGGACAGCTGCGACAAAAGGCCCGATGTAGAGAATGATATTGAAAGCCCCGGCTACGATTCCCAGCAGCAGGGCAAAGGGCATATCCAAAATGGTCAGGCCGACCCAGGTCAGCAGGCCGACAAAAATACACTTCATCAGGGTGCCGCGAACATAAGCCCCGACTTTTTCATCGATAGTGCTAATCAGGTGCTGGACATTTTGCTTATAGATCTGGGGAAACATCAGGGTCAGGTTTTTCTTGGCCTTGTCTATATCCTGGACCAGGTAAAAAACCAGGAAGACCGTGGCCAGCATAACCCAGATCCGGGTTACAAGGTCCATAGACACTATGGTCAGGGTGCGCAGGAGCTGCTGGACGTTCCCGGGCGCCTGCCTGATAAACTGGTTGGAGTATTCGATAAAAGTCTCTGTCAACTGCAGGTTGAAGCGCTGATCGAGGTCTTCAAGTTCGGCCACAAGCTGCGGCAGATCCCGGATAAACTCGGTGGTGAGGAAGATCATAAGCTGTCTCATTTCGACAATTAAACCGGGGATTAAAAGATAAAACATGAGGACTACTGCAATCAGGATCGTGGATGAGGCGATAATCGCCGCAAAAATAGGTTTGATCTTGATGCCGATCAGGAACTTAACAACCGGGTTAATAAAATAGACGATAAACAGGGAAATAATAATGATCGAGATAACCGGCATCAGCAGGTAGAGCGACCAGATTACTAAAAACAGGGCAGCAGCAAAAACGACGATTTTTACGGCAAGGCGGGTTTCGCGATCTTCAAACACGGCAAAACCTCTTTCACGATCAGATTGATGAACCGGGACAGTTAAAAACCATTGGGGCCGGGCAAGGCAAAAATTAAATTCGTCAAAGCTATTGTACCACAAAGGCCGCCCTTAAAAAAGTATAATCGCCTAAAGGATCTGCCGCGTAAAAAGTCGAATCTTTAGGTTAAGGTTCAAGAGGGGCTGCAATATTTAAAATGCCTTCTGAATCCTGTTTCCCTATTCCAAAATTATATTGCGAATTGAGGTTGGTTGAGATTGTCAGATGTTAATTTTGTCCACCTGCATTGCCATAGCGAGTACAGCCTGCTTGACGGCGCTGCCAGGATTAAGAAGATGGTCGCCCGTGCTGCAAAGCTGGGTATGCCCGCCCTGGCTGTTACTGATCACGGTACCATGTTCGGGGTGATTGATTTTTACAGGGCGGCCCGCGAGGCCGGGGTCAAACCGATCCTGGGCTGCGAAGTTTATGTTGCCCCGCGTTCCCGCCTGCAGAAAGAAGCAAGGAGGGATGACGCGCACTACCACATGGTTTTGCTTGCTGAAAACAATACCGGCTACCGCAACCTGATGCGCCTTGTATCATCAGGCTACCTTGATGGTTTTTACTATAAGCCGCGGGTAGACCGCGAGCTGCTCAAAGAGTGCAGTGAAGGTATTATTGCCCTCAGCGCCTGCCTGGCCGGGGAAGTGCCCTCTTTGATCCTGAAAGGGCAGATCGATAAAGCTTACGAGGCCGCCCGTTATTACAGGGATCTTTTCGGAGAGGACAGTTTTTTCCTTGAACTGCACGACCACGGGATTCCCGAACAAAAGGTTGTCAACGAAGCCCTGCTGAAAATATCGCAGGACGAGTCTATCCCGCTTGTTGCAGCCAACGATGTTCACTACCTGTCCAGGGAAGATGCCGAGGTGCATGATGTGCTGCTTTGTATCCAGACCGGTAAAACAGTTGATGAAACAGAACGCATGAAGTTTGAATCTGAGGAATTTTATTTTAAAACAGCGGAGGAGATGGCAGAACTATTTGCCGGCTACCCCGGGGCGATCAGCAACAGCCTGCGTATTGCTGAACGCTGTAACGTGGAAAAAGATTTTACGAAGCGCTATCTGCCCGAGTACCAACTTCCCGGGGGCGTTGATCCCGACAGCTATCTGAAAGAGCTCTGTTATGAGGGGATCAGAAAGCGCTATACGGAAATATCACCTGCAATGGAAGAGCGCCTGGAATATGAACTGCGCGTCATTCAGCAGATGGACTACTCCCATTATTTTTTAATTGTCTGGGATTTGATTGAGTATGCCAAAAATAATAAAGTGATTGTCGGCCCCGGCCGCGGTTCAGCTGCAGGCAGCCTGGTTGCCTACTGCCTGGGGATCACGAACATCGACCCGCTTAAATACAGCCTGCTTTTTGAGCGTTTTTTAAACCCCGAGCGGATATCGATGCCCGATATCGATATCGACTTCTGCGATGATAAGCGGGACAAGATCATGCAGTACGTCTGTGATAAATACGGCCAGGAAAGGGTGGCCCAGATTATCACTTTCGGGACCATGGCAGCCAGGGCGGCAGTCCGCGACGTGGGAAGGGCGCTGGCAATCCCCTATGCCGATGTCGACCGCATCGCCAAGCTGATCCCGATGGAGCCGAAGATGACCATTAAGAAAGCGCTGGGCCAGAACAGGGACCTGCAATCTTTATACAAGGAAGATCACTTTCGCCAACTGCTCGACACATCGATGGCCGTCGAGGGGATGCCCCGCCATGCTTCAACCCATGCCGCGGGGGTGGTAATCGCCGAAGAACCGCTGATCAACTTTGTCCCCCTCTACAAGACAACCGACAGCACGGTGGTAACCCAGTTTCCGATGAATACACTTGAAGATCTCGGATTGCTTAAAATGGACTTCCTCGGCCTGAAGACTTTAAGCATTATCGGTGTGGCGCTGGAGAATATCGAGAAGCGGCACGGAAAAACAATCGACATTGACCGGATCCCGCTTGATGACGTCCTGACTTATGAAACGCTGTCCCATGGGGAGACAACAGGCACCTTCCAGCTGGAAAGCACGGGGATGCGCTCTGTCCTCCGCGAACTGATGCCCAATAAATTTGAGGATATCATTGCCGTGGTGGCCCTGTACCGCCCGGGCCCGATGGATCAAATCCCTGTTTTTGTACAGAGCAAGCACGGAAAAAGGCAGATCAAGTACGCCCACCCCATTCTCGAGCCAATCCTGAATGAAACGTACGGGGTTATCGTTTACCAGGAGCAGATCATGGAAATTGCCGCCCGCATGGCCGGATTCACCCTGGGCCAGGCTGATCTGCTGCGCCGGGCGATTGGCAAAAAGAAAATGGAAATACTTGACGAACAGCGCCAGTTGTTTATAAACGGCTGCCGGGAAAACGGTTATTCAGAGGGCCTTGCTGCCGAAATATATGACCTGATCCTTAAATTTGCTTCTTACGGTTTTAATAAGTCCCATGCCGCCGCTTACGCCATGATTGCTTACCAGACTGCATATTTGAAAGCAAATTACGCCGTGGAGTATATGGCCGCCCTGATGACGGTTTATTACTCGAACAGCGATAAGGTAGCCATGTACATTGCAGATTGCAGGCGGATGGGGATCGAACTGCTGCCGCCCGACATAAACGAAAGCGATACCCATTTTACGCCGATCGGTGAAAACCGGATTCGTTTCGGGCTGGCGGCAGTCAAAAATGTCGGCCTGGGGGCGATCGATTCGATTGTTGCCGCCAGGCAGGAGAAGCCTTTTTTATCCATGCGCGATTTCGCCTCGCGGGTCGATATGCGTTCATGTAACCGGAAGGTTTTAGAAAGCCTGGTCAAATGCGGGGCGTTCGACTCGCTTGGTGGGCACAGGGCCCAGTACCTCGCTGTCCTGGAGGATGTCCTGGCCCAGGGCCAGTCGGTGCAGCGGGAGCGGGAAAATGGCCAGTTATCGATGTTTTCCCTGATGGATGAAACAGTCCAGGAAGAACTGCTCACCGATCACCTTCCCGATATCGAACCCTTTGCCGATAAAGAGAGGCTGTCGCTGGAAAAAGAAATGCTCGGCCTCTACATTTCAGGCCATCCCCTGGAACCGTACAGGACTATCCTGGAGAACACGCCAAACCTGACCCCCTGCGCAGAGCTTTCAGGTGCCGGGGATAACCGCCATGTCAAGGTCGGCGGGATCATTGTTGCTGTCCGTAACTTCTACACCAAAAAAAACAAGCAGATGGCCTTTGTCAGGTTGGAAGACCTGACCGGAAGCGTGGAACTGGTTATCTTTCCCGATTTGTATGATAGCCAGTCTGTCTACCTGCAGGAAGATAACCTGCTCCTGGTTGAGGGGAGGACCGATTTAAAAGAAGAAGAGGATATCAAGATTCTCGCCGAATCGATCAGGCCTTTAAACCGGGAGAAAAAGTTTTACCGCCTGCTGATCGGGGAAGAGCATGATGAAACTGTCCTGCAAAGCCTGAAAGATACACTGGTTGCCGAAAACGGGGAAGTACCGGTCTGCCTGTGTTTTAAAAATGACAATAGAACGCTGATGCTGAAAGAAGAATACTGGGTCCGCGACCACCCCTCCTGCCGCAGACGCCTCGAAAGCTTATTGGGCGCTGAAGCGGTCATTGAACAGGTTGGGGAACAAAAGGAAGGGCCCGGTTAAAGGGGGATGATTACCAGTGCCAAAAATAGCAGTGTTAACCAGCGGCGGAGATGCCCCGGGCATGAATGCGGCAGTGCGGGCAGTCGTGCGCAGGGCAATCAGCCTCGGTTACGGGATCTGCGGAATCAGGCGCGGTTTTAGCGGCCTGCTCGGCGACCAGCCTTTTGTCGAGATGGAAATGGGTTCCGTGGCCGATATTATCCATCGGGGCGGAACATTCTTACTGACTGCCCGCGCTCCCGATATGTTTGAGCAGGGCTGCCAGGATCAAGCTGCGGCCAGGTTAAAGGATGAAGGGATCGAAGGGCTGGTTGTGATCGGCGGAGATGGTTCCTTCAAGGGAGCGATGACCCTGGAGCAGCGGGGGATAAAAACTGCCTGCGTGCCGGGGACGATCGATAACGACATTAACGGAACAGACCAGACAATCGGTTTTGATACTGCGGTCAACACAATCCTAAGCGCAGTTAATAACCTGCGGGACACTGCCACCTCTCACGAACGGATCTTTCTGTTAGAAGTGATGGGCCGCAACAACGGTTTTCTGGCCCTTGCTGCCGGCCTGGCTGCCGGGGCAGAGTCGATCCTGGTTCCGGAAATAGATTATGATATCGAGGATATCTGCGCCAGGCTGCTCAGGGGTATTGAACGGCAAAAAACTCACAGCATTATCGTCGTTGCCGAAGGGGCGGGGGATATTTATGATCTCAACAGGGAAATATGCGCAAGGCTCGATACAGACAGCAGGGTGACCGTTCTGGGGCATATTCAGCGCGGCGGCAGTCCCAGCGCTGTAGACCGCCTGCTGGGCAGCCGGATGGGCGCTATGGCCGTTGACCTGATTAACGAAGGAAAAAGCGGGCATTTTACCGCTCTCAGGGGTAAGGATCTTGAGGCAGTCCCCCTGACCGCCAGCTTTACGGATCCCAGGCCTTTTCCCGAAGATTTATACAGGCTGGCCATGGTGCTGGCGAGGTAGCAATAAGGAGGTTTTAGAATGAGAAGAACGAAAATTGTCTGTACTATAGGGCCGAGTATAGATAGCAGGGAACGAATCCATGATTTAATCGAGGCCGGCATGGATGTGGCCAGGCTTAACCTGTCTCACGGCACCAGCGAAGATCATATCCGCCGCCTGGAGATGATCCGCGAAGTCAGCAGGGAAATGAAAAAAAGTGTCGGTTTTTTGTATGATACACGCGGCCCTGAAGTGAGGACAGGCGACCTGAAGGAAGATTATGTGCTCCTGGAAGACGGCGGGGAAATTGTGCTCACTACTGAACAAATTACCGGTGACAGCAGCAGGGTTTCGGTTACTTACCCTGAACTGCACCGCGACCTTAAAGAAGGCTGTGCCATATTGATTGATGACGGCCTGATTGTCCTGGAAGTGCTGGAAATATCCGGGCGGGATATCCGCTGCCGGATAGCGCACGGCGGCAAACTGTACAGCTACAAGGGCCTGAACACACCGGGAACCAGGATCAACCTTCCCGCTGTCGATGAAGATGACCGGCGCGATATTATCAATGGCCTGGAGTACGAAGTGGATTTCCTGGCCGCTTCCTTTACCCGCAATGCTGAAGATATCCTCGAGATCAGGCGCCTGGTCGAAAATCACTGCGGAAGCTTAATGATCCTGGCCAAGATCGAGAGCAGGGAAGGCGTCGATAATTTTGACGAAATCATGGAAGTATCTGACGGAATCATGGTTGCCCGGGGAGACCTGGGGGTTGAAATCCCCCCTGAAGAGGTTCCGCTACTGCAAAAAGAGTATATCCGTAAATGCAACAGGGCAGGAAAACCGGTGATCACCGCCACCCAGATGCTCGATAGTATGATCCGCAACCCCCGCCCGACGAGGGCTGAAGCCAGTGATGTCGCCAATGCTATCTTTGACGGCACCGACGCGGTTATGCTGTCAGGAGAAACGGCTGTTGGCCGCTTTCCGATTGAATCGGTCCAGACCATGAGCCGGATTTCCAGGCGGACAGAAGAAGAGCTGGATTACAGGAGAATCATGCAGGAACTCAGCATGACTCTTAAAAAATCGGTTACCGATGCAATCAGTTACAGCACCTGCCATATTGCCTATGAACTTAATGCCGATGCAATAATAACCGCGACCCAGTCGGGTCATACGGCCCGGATGGTGTCAAAGTATAAACCTAAAGCGCCGATTGTTGCCGTTACTTCCAACCGCAGGGTGGCGACCAGCCTGACCCTGACCTGGGGCGTCCAGACCCTGGTCTGCCCGCCTGCGAAATCGACAGATGAAATGTTTGTGAACGCCACCCAGGCTTCGCTGAAAGAAAAACTGATCAGCGACGGAAACCTCGTGGTTATTACGGCAGGAGTCCCGGTCGGGGTATCGGGGACGACAAACCTGCTCAGGGTTGAAACAGTGGGGGAGATCATAGTGAAAGGGACAGGAATCGGAAATGCTGCCGTAAGCGGCAGAGCTTTTATCGTTAACAATGAAAGTGACCTGGAGAAGATTGAAGAAGGGCAGATTCTCATCGCTCACAGCACCGGCAAAAGCTACATACCCGCCATTAAAAAGGCGGCGGCGCTGGTTACCGAAGAAGGCGGCCTGACATCACACGGGGCGATAGTCTCGATCAACCTGCGCAAACCCGCTATTGTGGGAGTTGACAAGGCCTGCCTGGAGATCAGGGACGGTGAGTTGATTACTGTAGACGCGATCAGGGGCCTGGTTTACCGCGGAGAGGCAAAAGTACTCTAAAAGGTTAGGAGCAGGACGGATTTGAAAAAAAATGAAACAGTTATCAGGGTCCGCTACCAGGAGACTGATCAGATGGGTTTCGCCTATCACGCCAATTACCTGGTCTGGTTTGAAATTGGGCGGACTGAACTGATGAGAAGCATTGGCCTTCCTTATGCCGGATTTGAAAAAAGCAATCTCTATCTGCCGGTGCTCAAGGCGTATTGCGAATATAAGAGCGCGGCCAAGTACGACGATCAGCTGACGCTGACCACATTTATTGAAAGTATGGGGAAAGTGCGGCTGGTTTTTAATTACGAGATTCGCAGGGACGGTAAAAAGGTCGCCGGAGGTTATACCGAGCATGCTTTTATAAATGAAGAGGGCCGTCCGGTGGCCCTTAAAAAAAACAGCCCCTTTCTATGGAACAGGCTGTGTAAAGCGATGGAAATTGATTTGGATTAAAGCGAGGTGCCACGATGAGCAGTGAAAATCAGAAAATAGGCCTGGTCTACCACCCTGACTACCTGATCCATACCCAGCGCCAGCACCCTGAACGTAAAGAAAGGCTGGAGCATATTATTGCAGCGCTGGACCAGCAAGGGTTGATGGGCCGCCTGGAGATGTTCTCCCCGCAGCCGGCAGAGGTCGGCGATATCGAGCTGGTCCATGACCCCGGTTACATCCGCTCGATTGAAGAAGCCTGCAACAGCGGGCGCCCCTTCCTGGACATGGATACATACATTGTCCCCGAATCGTACCGGGTAGCCCTACTTTCAGCCGGCGGCGTGCTGACCGGCCTGCGGAAGGTGATGGGGGCAGGCCCGCGCAAAGTATTTGCCCTTAACCGCCCGCCGGGGCACCATGCCGAGCCCGGCAAAGCCATGGGCTTTTGTCTCTTTAATAATATTGCGGTTGCTGCTGAAGCGGCGAAACGCGATTACGGCCTGGAGCGAATTGCAATTGTTGACTGGGACGTCCATCACGGTAACGGCACCCAGCATACTTTTGAAGGCGATCCGGGAGTATTGTTTATTTCCACCCATCAAAGCCCCGCTTTTCCAGGGACCGGCGCAGTAAGTGAAACCGGCCGGGGCAGCGGCGAAGGCTTTACGGTTAATATACCCCTGCCTCCGGGCAGCGGCGATTACGAATACGGTGAAATCTTTGAACGGGTGGTTATTCCGATAATCGATCAATTCGAGCCTGAGCTGCTGCTTATTTCAGCCGGCCAGGATGCCTATCGCCAGGATCCACTGGCCGGGATGTCGCTTACTCACCGCGGTTTTTATGACCTGGCCGGAGTACTTTCCGCAGCTGCGGATCGCTGGTGTGATGGGCGGGTCCTGCTTTGCCTGGAAGGCGGTTATCACCTGCAGGGACAGGCCGAAGCGGTGATCCAGGTGCTCAACGCGATGGGTGGCTGGGGCCTGCCGGTTTCCGAAGGTTCCCCCGGCCCGGAGGCGGGCAAACATGTCCGTAAGCGCCTGGAAGAAGTACTGGAGACCCAGCGAAAATACTGGGATATTTAAAAGGACCGCCCATTGCAGGGGGGCCCGGACCGGGTTGAACCCGCTGCCCGGAACCCTGCTCACACCGCCCCCGTCCGGGAGCAGCGGATCAGTAACTGAGATCCATATTGTAGAGGACCAGGCCGCTGGGCAGCTTGGGGTAGAAAAAGGTCGACTTTTGTGGCATGACTTTACCTTCCATGGCGTGATCAAGGACTTTGCTGACGGCTATGGGGTCGAGGATAAAGGCGGCATCGGCTGACCGGGAGAGAACCGCTTCGAGGGCGCTCTCAAGGTCGTGCGGGTAACTGAGCATTTTCTTGTCA
Source organism: Syntrophomonadaceae bacterium (assembly GCA_007119965.1). Classification (GTDB taxonomy): domain Bacteria; phylum Bacillota; class Dethiobacteria; order DTU022; family DTU022; genus T3SED10-7. Next base: position 75,272 of record SKOR01000037.1, on the reverse strand, counting down.
ACTTCGCTGCTTTCACCCGGGGCGAGAACCGGTTTTAAGATTCGCTCATGGAGCAGGGCTACGGGCAGGTTATCGGCAGCGGCTGCATCCCGCGGCACCAGCAGGGAGGCCTGCCCGGCGGTGATCAGCCCGAAACCGCCCCTCTTACGGCTTACTTCAGAAAGCTCTTCCAAAAAAGTATCCCGGTTCAGCCGGCGGGGATCACCGCGGTCAATTAATTCAAAATCCAGTTCAATTATCCTGAAAAGGCCTTTTATTTGTTCCGCATCGAGGCCGCTTAACAGGCGGTGGGTAGGCAGAACCAGCAGGCCTTGATCTTTCATGCTGACCATGATCGTAAGGACAAACCCGGAACCCGGTGCGCCCTGCGAACCCTCGTTTTGGCAGTAACTTAATGCAGTTTCGTAACGGTGGTGGCCGTCTGCTATCAGCAGGGGTTGCGGAGCCAGGTAGGCTGTCAAATGATCCTGCAGAGCGGGGTCATCCAGGAGCCAGAGGCGGTGGGTTTGCCCGGAATCTTCCTCAACCACAACTGCAGGTTTAGCATAATCTACTTCAGCAAACAGCTGGTCGAGACGCTGTTCCGGATCAGGGAAGAGGGTAAAAATCGGGCTGACATTTGTTCTCAGGTGTTTAAGCAGTTCCATGCGGTCGGCTTTGGGACCGGCCATGGTCCGCTCGTGCGGCAGGACAACCTTTTCGGAGTAGGGCGTCAGTTTGAGGGCGGCAATAACGCCGCGCCGCTTAAACTCTTTGCTGTGATAAGAAAAAACCTGTTCGTAAAGGTAATAGCAGTTGTTCTCCTCAGGGATAAGGATTCCATCTTCCAGCCACTTCTGATAGGCTGCAGCGGCCCTGGTGTACCGGTTGTCTGCGGGGCTGTCTGCGGGGCTGCTTTTGGCGTACTCGAGGCGGATAATGTTGTAAGGGCTATCCTGGTGAAGTTTTTCCTGTTCTGCTGAGCCGATTACGTCGTAAGGGGGGGTGATTACTTTTCCGGGGTCTTTGACCCTGGAGAGGTTATACCTGATACCTTTGAACGGTTTAATAGTAGCCATTTAATTCCTCCGGGTATGATAGTGACATAGATTCCGCGGGTAACTTTAAGGCGGCAGGACTGCCGGTTTTATGACCATCCGCTTCCGCCGCATGCCAGGTTTGCTGAGCAGCTAGTATGATTCTAATATATACAGGTGTCCTTTGCAACAAAATCAGTAGATATTGCATTGTAATCAGGGCAGAACTATGCTATACTACCTCTGGTAAATCTAAAACTCACGCCTGAAGAGCCGGGGGCCGGTTGGCTTTATGCTTGGTCCCGGGCGATGATGCCGGCGGTGGTAAAAACAGGAGGAGGAAGTATTTTGGCAAGAGTAAGTATGAAACAGCTGCTGGAAGCGGGGGTCCACTTCGGACATCAAACCCGCCGTTGGAATCCGAAGATGAAAAACTACATCTTCACCGAGCGTAACGGAATCTACATTATCGACCTGCAAAAAACAGTAAAACTGATGGATACCGCCTATAATTTTGTGCGGGACACGGTTGCCGACGGAGGCAACATTATTTTTGTCGGTACCAAGAAACAGGCCCAGGAGTCGATCCGCAATGAAGCGGAAAGAAGCGGTGCTCACTACGTAAACCACCGCTGGCTCGGTGGAATGCTGACCAACTTTAACACAATCCGCAAGCGTATCGACCGCATGCTCAAACTGGAGCAGATGGAAACAGACGGCACTTTTGAACGCCTGACCAAGAAAGAAGTGCTGACCCTGCGGAACGAAAAGGACAGGCTCATGAAGTTTCTGAGCGGGATCCGCAGCATGAAAAAACTACCCGATGCGGTGTATATTGTTGACCCGCGCAAAGAGAAAATTGCAGTTGCCGAAGCAAGGAAACTTAACATACCGGTTATCGCCATTGTCGATACAAACTGCGATCCCGATGAAATTGATTACCTGATTCCCGGAAACGATGACGCCATCAGGGCGGTCAAGCTGATTACATCAGTTATGGCTGATGCTGTCCTTGAAGGAAAGCAGATCATCGAATCTGCCGAGGAATCGCAGAAAGCAGAGGCAGAAAAAGAGCGGGAAGTTATGAAGATCGAAGCCGAGAAGCCTGCTGAAGAAAGCTCTGTGCAAACACCGGACGCTGCCGCCGAAGAAGCAGGCGCTGCTGTTGAGGTTCCCGGAAAAGCCGACGGCGAAACTGCTGAAGAGGCTGCCGGGGAAGTAAAAAACGAAGAAACAAAAACTGACCTGTAATATAAAGTCAGTCCATAGAACAAGTTATCCGGAGGAGTGAATACGATAGATGCATATTGACGCTAAAGTTGTTAAGTCGCTGCGTGAAAAAACGGGCGCAGGAATGATGGATTGCAAGAAAGCGCTGCAGGAAGCAGAAGGAAACGAAGAAAAGGCTGTTGATATCCTGAGGGAAAAAGGGCTTTCCGCTGCTGCCAAAAGGTCGGGGCGCGCCGCAAACCAGGGAATTATCGATTCCTATATCCACCTTGGTGGAAAAATCGGGGTCCTCGTTGAAGTAAACTGCGAGACAGACTTTGTGGCCCGCAATGATGAATTCCGCGCTTTTGTCCGCAACCTCTGCCTGCAGGTGGCGGCAACAAACCCTGCTTACCTGCGCAAGGAAGATGTTCCCGAGAGCATTCTTGATAAAGAGCGGCAAATTATTAAAACACAGGCCTTAAATGACGGCAAACCCGAAAAGGTGGTCGACAAAATTGTTGAAGGGCGCCTTGAGAAATATTACCGTGAAAACTGCCTGATTGAACAGACCTTTGTCAAAGACGAAGATTTGACAATAAGCGAACTGCTGACCAACCTGATTGCCAAGATCGGCGAAAATATCGTGATCCGGCGCTACAGCCGTTTCGAGATCGGTGAGAATCTTGACTCGGATACCGCGAGCTGCTGCGGTTAAGCGGCCTGAAAAAGAACACTGCAAAGTGTTCTTTTTTATTACCCTTCTGCAGAAAGCGGCAGCTGAGGCTGTGATTTCCTAAAAAATGCTGTTTTGCAAAAAAGTTTTACCCCTGAAGGTTGTGCAAGCGGTTTTGTCGAATAAAAAGCAAGGGGAGGTGACTTATTGGAAAAACCTGCATACAATCGGGTAATCCTGAAGTTAAGCGGAGAAGCAATGGCCGGAGAACAGGGTTTCGGGATCGATCAGAGGGTTATAGAAAGCATTGCTTTACAGATCAAAGAGGTTATTGAATACCAGGTCCAGGTAGCGGTAGTCGTCGGCGGCGGCAATATCTGGCGCGGGGCCCAGGCCGGAAGTAAAGGCATGGACCGGGCCACTGCCGACTACATGGGTATGTTGGCGACGGTGATCAATGCCCTGGCCCTGCAGGATGCCCTCGAACGCAACGATGTCGATACCAGGGTCCAGACCGCCCTCGAAATGCAGCAGGTGGCTGAACCCTATATCAGGCGACGCGCCCTGAGGCACCTTGAAAAGGGCCGTGTCGTGATCTTTGCCGGAGGAACGGGCAACCCTTATTTTTCTACCGACACTACAGCCGCTTTACGCGCTGCGGAAATTGAAGCTGAAGTTATTTTGCTGGCAAAAGGTAAGGTGGACGCAGTTTATGATGCCGATCCGCTAACACACCCGGATGCTCACAGGTATACAGAATTAAACTACATTGAAGTAATCAACCAGGGCCTGGGAGTAATGGATTCAACTGCCGCCTCTCTGTGCATGGACAATAAAATTGAACTGATCGTTTTTGGGTTAAACCTGGGGAACATCAAAAAAGTAATTTTGGGTGAAAAAATCGGAACCATAATTAGGGGTGGGTGATTAATGTTAGACGATATTTATCTCGAAGCCGAAGAAAAAATGGAGAAGGTTGTTGCTGCTTTCCAGCGTGAACTGGCTACCCTGCGTGCCGGCAGGGCGACCCCTTCGCTGCTTGATCGCATTGAGGTTGAATACTACGGGACAACAACCCCTCTAAACCAGCTGGCCGGAGTTTCTGCCCCCGAGTCGCGCTTGCTTGTTATCCAGCCCTGGGATAAGAGCGCGATGGGCGAGATAGAAAAAGCAATTTTAAAGTCAGACCTGGGGCTGACCCCGAACAACGACGGCAGCGTAATCAGGCTGGCCATCCCGCAGTTGACCGAAGAACGCCGCAAAGAACTGGTCAGGTATGTCCGGAAGAAATCCGAGGAGAGCAAGGTCAGCATCCGCAATATCCGCCGTGACGCCAACGACGGTGTCAAGCAGCTGGAGAAATCCAGTGAAATTTCCGAGGATGAACAGCGCCGGGCCCAGGATAGCATCCAGGAAATGACCGATCAAAAAATTAAAGAAATAGACAGTATCACAGAGCTTAAAGAAAAAGAGATGATGGAGGTCTAACATAAGCGGTTCAGGATGGTTTTCAGCGCCGCCTTCCGGTGGCGGACAGGAGCCGCATTGTTATGCCTTTGTGATACACTATTGAACAGGCGTAAATGTAACAAGAGGCGGCTCTCTCCTGGCTGAACAGGGAGAGCTGCTGTTTATGAACGGTGGGATCTTAATTGGAGCCTGAACAGCGGGAGCAGAAACTTAAAGAGGCCATAAAAGCTGAAAATATTCCTCACCACGTGGCGGTGATTATGGATGGCAACGGGCGCTGGGCCGTTGAAAGGGGCCTGCCGCGTCATGAAGGCCACCGCCAGGGTGTGGAAACTGTCCGTTCAACGGTCAGAAATTGCAGCGAACTGGGTATAAAAGTGCTGACCCTGTTTGCTTTTTCCACGGAAAACTGGCAGAGGCCGATCAGCGAAGTTAATTTCCTGATGAGCCTGCCCGGCAAATATTTTGAGACCGAACTGCCCGAACTGATGCGCAACAATGTCCAGGTCAGGTTGATCGGGGACGGCAAAAAGCTTCCCGGCAGGGTTCAAAAAGCGGTAAAAGACGGCTCCGAGGCAACAAAAGACAATACAGGGATGATCCTGAATTTTGCTCTTAATTACGGCTCCAGATCTGAAATTTTAAGAGCCGTAAACAACCTGCTTGCTGAAGCTAAAGCGGGCAGCTTAAAGGGGAAGGTAGACGAAAAATTATTTTCCCGTTACCTCTACACGGCCGATCTGCCCGATCCAGATTTGTTGATCCGGACCAGCGGTGAACAGAGGATCAGCAACTTCCTGCTCTGGCAGCTGGCTTACAGCGAACTCTGGTTTACAGATGCCTATTGGCCCGATTTTTCTAAGATTCACCTGATGGAAGCTGTTTACGAATATCAAAAGCGCAAGCGTCGTTTTGGAAGCGTTTAAAAATCGACAGGTTCAAGTATAGGCAGGGTGATTATATTGTTTTTACTGCGCGCATTGTCTGCCCTGATCGGCATACCGCTGGTTCTGGGAATAGTTTATCTCGGCGGGTCCTGGTATGCGATTTTCGTAGCTATCGTAGTTAACCTGGGGCTCTATGAGTATAACGGCATCTTAAAAAAGCAGGAATTTGATGCACCGGCTATCGTTAATTACCTGGGGGCCACTCTTTTGCTGGCCGTTATTTTCTTTGACCAGTTAAACCTGGTCTACCCGCTGGTTATGCTGGCTTTTTTCTTACTCTTTGTTTCAGTGCTTTTCAACATGGATAAAATCAGCGCCGCTGATTCTGCCCTGTCCCTGTGGGGTATGATTTACCTCGGCGGGCTGGGCGGGTACCTGTTGATGCTGCGCATGCTGCCGGACGGGGCTATTTATACTTACATTCTGCTGGTTGGGGTATGGGTTCATGATACAGCGGCTTACCTGGTCGGAGTTAAGTGGGGTATGCGAAAATTTGCCCCGCAGGTCAGCCCAAAAAAATCGGTCGAAGGTTCCCTGGCCGGTATTGGCTCAACTGTGGTCATCTTTTTTTCAATATCGATTCTGCTGCCCGGCCTGGTGTCGTTAAGCCCCCTGCAGGCGGCAATTTTAGCCCTGGGGATCGCTGTTTTTGCCCAGCTGGGAGATCTTTTGGAATCGGCTTTGAAAAGGCAGATGAAAGTTAAGGATGCGAGCGGTATCATACCCGGCCACGGCGGGGTTTTGGACCGCTTTGACAGCTTACTCCTTGCGGCCCCGTTTGTATACTACTTCTTTCTTTTAATGAATCTTGTTTAATAAGGGTGTATTCCAATGAAAAAAATTGCTGTTCTCGGCTCTACAGGTTCAATCGGCCGCCAGGTGCTTGAAGTGATCGAGGCGCTGGGTCCCGGATACAGGGTAACCGCGCTGGCGGCAGGAAAAAGCGATCAACTGCTCGCTGAGCAGGTCAGGCGCTTTAAACCCGAAATGGCTGCCCTGCTTGACGCAGGGGCAGCGGCCAGGCTCCGGGAAAATATAAAGACCGAAAAGTGTGTCGTGGAAGAGGGCCCGGCAGGCCAGCTTGCTGCTGCTGCCTGGCCTGCAGCCGACCTTGTGGTCATGGCCCAGGTTGGATTCAGCGGTTTTGAGCCCCTGGTCGCCGCCCTGAAGAGCGATAAAACGGTTGCCCTTTCCAACAAGGAATCCCTGGTGATCGGCGGCGAAATCCTTAAGCGCGAGGGCTTGCTGAACCTGGAAAAAATCCTGCCTGTAGACAGCGAGCACTCGGCAATCTGGCAGTGCCTCGGTTCATCTTCGACAGCAGGTCTGAGCAGGATCTACCTGACCGCCTCAGGAGGTCCTTTTTATGGCAAATCAGGTAAAGAGCTCGAAGCGGTAACACCGGCCATGGCCTTAAAGCACCCTAACTGGCAGATGGGCAGCAAGATTACGATTGATTCAGCGACGATGATGAACAAGGGGCTTGAAGTAATTGAAGCCAAATGGCTCTTTGATCTCGAGCTTGAACAAATTGAAGTTATCATTCACCGGCAAAGTATTGTGCATTCTATGGTAGAATATATAGATGGATCCATTATTGCGCAGCTGGGGCTGCCTGATATGAGGCTGCCGATCCAGTACGCTTTAACATATCCTGAACGTAAAAACAGCGAATTTGAAAGGTATAATCCATTCGGCCAGGTTCTGGAGTTTAAAGAGCCCGACAGGGAAAACTTTCCGTGCCTGGAACTGGCTTGCAGCGCCGCGAGGACAGGGGGAACGATGCCCGCTGTTTTAAACGGTTCCAATGAAACTGCTGTTGACGCCTTTTTGAACGGGATCATAAGCTTTACAGGTATTCCTGATGTCATTGAAAAGGTAATGCAGCAGCACAGGGTAACCGACCGCCCCGAAGTGGAAGATGTAGTCAATGCGGACAGCTGGTCGCGCCTGCAGGCGTCCGCAGTAATTGAAGAGTTAACAGGAAGGGTGAATTAAAATGCAAACTTTCATTGCGTCTATATTTGTATTTGGCCTGCTGATTTTGGTTCATGAGCTGGGCCATTACTTTGTAGCCCGCCGGACAGGAATAAGGGTTTTAGAACTGGCGATCGGTTTCGGGCCAAAAGTTTTTGGCTGGACAAAAGATGGCATTGATTATTCCCTGCGGGCATTCCCGCTCGGCGGTTTTTGCCGCCTGCTCGGCGAAAGCCCTGATGAAGCTTCTGAGCCGGATAGTTTCCCCCGGCAGTCAATTTTAAAGAGGGCTGCCGTCCTCCTGGCGGGAGCGACCATGAACCTGCTCCTGGCCATAGTAGTCTTCTTCATCATCTTCTTTTTTATTGTGGGAGTGCCCATTACCGATACTTCCGGCATCGGCTATATCGTTGAAGATTCCCCGGCGGAGGCTGCCGGGATTGAACCCGGCGATACGGTTACGGCTATCGACGGCAACCCGGTTGAAGAATGGAATGATGTTTTAAAATATATTTCGGCCAGGCCGAACGAGGAAATCCTGCTGACCGTAGACAGGGACGGGATCACCAGGGAGTTTGCGGTTACTACCGAGATTGCCCCCGAGCCTGAAGTTGAACGGGGCGTGATTGGAATCGGCCCCGAGATTGAGAAGTACAGGTTCTTTCCGGCACTGGTGATCAGTTTCGAGCGGTTCGGGTTAATCCTGGCTGCCCTTTACCAGGTTGTATCAGGACAGGCCCCGCTTGATGTGGCCGGGCCGGTGGGAATAGTTGTTACGATCGGCGAGGTGGCCCAGACCGGTTTTGTCAACCTGCTGATCCTGACCGCTTTAATCAGTATCAACCTGGGGATCATTAACCTGCTGCCAATTCCTGCTTTGGACGGCGGGCGGCTTCTGTTCCTGGCTGTCGAGGCAGTCAGGGGCCGGCCGATTGAACCGGAGAAGGAGGGTTTTATCCACTTCCTCGGTTTTGCCCTGCTGATCACCCTGATTTTACTGGTCACATACCAGGATATTCTGCGCTTTATTATCGCGCCGAATAACTAAGACCGCTGCGCTGCCATAATTACTGCCCGCGGCTGAGCGTTAAGATAGCGCTTCGCTGACAGATGCCGGGAATTGCAGCGCAAGCTGAGCAGGTACAATAAAAAAACATGTGGTGCTAAAATGGATAAAATCAAGCGCAGGCAAACTATCCCTGTCAAAGTCGGCGGGGTAACTATTGGCGGCGGCGCCCCTGTAACAGTTCAGTCGATGACCAACACCGGTTCCGGCGACTACGGCGCAACCCTGGACCAGATCAACCGGCTCTGCGAAGCCGGGGCTGACCTGGTGAGGGTTGCTGTCCCCGACAGGGGCGCGGCCGATACACTGGGCAGGCTGGCAGTAAAAAGCCCGCTGCCCCTGATCGCCGATATCCACTTCGATGTAAAACTTGCCTTCCTGGCCCTGGACAACGGGGCATCAAAGATCAGGATTAACCCGGGCAACATCGGCGGCCGCGATAAGCTTACAGAGCTGGCCCGGAAGGCCCGGGAGTATAAGGTGCCCCTTAGAATCGGGGTTAATGCCGGGTCGCTGGAAAAGAGCCTGTTTAAAAAGCACGGCGGCGCAACTGCCGCTGCCCTGGTCGAATCGGCGCTCGGCTACCTGCAAACAATGGAAGATATCGGTTTTGGGGATCTGGTCTTTTCGTTGAAAGCTTCGGATGTCTATACAACAATCAGCGCTTACCGCCTGTTTTCTAAAGCGAAAGCATACCCCCTTCACCTCGGGGTTACCGGGGCCGGACCCCCGTCAACAGGCTCAATCAAAGGCGCCGTGGGGATCGGCGCTCTTCTGGCTGACGGTATCGGCGATACAATCCGGGTCTCCCTGACCGCTTCACCGTCGGAAGAAATAATAACAGGCCGCCGGATCCTGCAATCCCTGGGCCTCCGGGCATTCGCCCCGGATTTGATATCCTGTCCGACCTGCGGGCGCTGTGAAGTAGAACTTGTTCCCCTGGTAACGGAAGTTGAAAAGATGCTGGAAACTTACGATATGCCGGTTAAAGTTGCGGTGATGGGCTGCGCGGTTAACGGCCCCGGAGAAGCCCGGGAAGCTGATATCGGCATTTCCGCCGGCAAAAAGAGGGGAATTTTATTTCGGCAGGGCAGGGTTATCCGCACAGTTCAACAAAGCCTTCTGCTGGAAGCCCTGAAAGAAGAACTTGACTTACTGGCCGCCCGGCGCGGCAAACTGGGAAGGGGGAGGAAGGGCTGTGGAGATAGCGGTAATAATACCTGCTTATAACGAAGAGAAGACAATCGGAAATGTCCTGACTGTCCTGCAGGGTTCTGACCTGGTCGAAGAGATAATAGTCGTCAGCGACGGTTCTGAAGACAGGACCGTAGAAGCGGCTTCGGCTTTCGACGGTGTAAAGATGATTGAGCTCCTGGAAAACAGGGGTAAAGGAGGAGCGGTCAAGGCGGGCCTCGACCGCTGTACGGCGGATGTAATTCTCATTCTTGACGCCGACCTGATTGGTCTGACCGAAGATCACATTAAAACGCTGTTAACGCCGGTTTTGGAAGGGGAAACCATGATGTCGATCGGCATCTTTGAAAAAGGGAGGGCAACGACTGATCTTGCCCAAAAAATAACGCCCTTTCTTTCCGGCCAGAGGGCTTTAAAGAGAGAACTCCTGGAAAATATCTCCGGGCTTGATCTCTCGCGCTTCGGGATCGAAGTTGCCCTGCACAAGTATGTAGATGATCACAATATCGGGACAGCAGAAGTATCCCTGCCGGATCTTTCCCACGTTATGAAAGAGGAAAAACTCGGGTTCTGGAAAGGCATCCTGGCCAGGGCAAAAATGTACTGGGAAATTTTTAAATACGTGGCCAGGATAGATGCAGGCCCGAAGTGAAGCTTGAAAAGGGTCTTTATCCTTGCACTTTTAGCATATTTGTGATAAATTAATTGAGGTGAAATGGTTTTACTTATCAAGGGTGGGGGTTCCCACTCTTTCATGTTAATAAGGGGTAGTTACTTTGAGCAGAGAAGAAACCAGGGACAGGTTAATTGCCTTAATCGAACCGTTAATCGAAAAGATGGGTTTCGAACTGGTGCGCCTTGATTATGTTGTCGGCAAACACGGAAAGCTGCATCTTTATATCGACACCGGGGGCGGGGTGCTGATCGATCACTGCGAAGAGGTTAGCAGGGCTGTATCGGCGCTGCTCGATGAGGTTGATCCGATTTCCCATGCCTACACCCTGGAAGTATCGTCTCCCGGCCTCGAGCGGCCCCTGACCAAAAAAGAGCATTTTATCCGGTTCCAGGGTGAAAAAGTTAAGGTCAGAACTGCAGAGCCAATTGAAGGCAGTAAGAAATTCAGCGGGCTTTTACGAAGGGCTGAAGATGATTTTATAGAAGTTGTAAAGGAAGACGGCGCCGCTGCACGGATTCCTTACCGGGAAATTGACCGGGCCAATCTCTGGTATACAGGGCCTGAGAAAGGCAATGGTTTGAAGCCTAAGAGAAAGGAGGGTGAATAATACAGGATGAACAAAGATTTGTTTTCAGCGATTGAAGCATTGGAAAAAGAAAAGGGGATAAGCAAAGAAGTTCTTTTCGAAGCCCTCGAGGTAGCGCTTGTTTCGGCTTACAAGAGAAATTTTCAGGCGGCTCCCGCCGTCAGCGTAACCATAGATCGGGAAACCGGGGAAATCCAGGTATTCTCACAGTTGAAAGTTGTGGAAGATGTTGAGTCTGACCAGCAGGAAGTAAGCCTCTATGAAGCGCGCGTTTATGATCCGCACTGCCAGATTGGCGATACCGTGGAAATGGAAGTAACCCCGAAGGAATTCGGCCGGATAGCGGCTCAGACTGCCAAGCAGGTTGTAATACAGCGAATCAGGGAAGCCGAGCGGGAGTTAATCTATGAAAATTTTGCAGACAGGACAGAAGAAGTAATTACCGGCCTGGTGCGCCGTTTCGAGCAGAGAAATGTAATTATCGACCTGGGGCGGACCGAAGCAGTCCTTCCCGTCGAAGAACAGATTCCCCACGAACGCTACCGGCAGGGGGAGCGGGTCAAAACTTATATCCTTGATGTCAAGAAAACCACCAAGGGCCCGCAGATTATCGTAACCAGGACTCATACAGGTTTTTTAAAAAGGCTTTTCGAGATGGAGGTGCCTGAAATATACGAGGGCATTGTCGAAATAAAAGCCTCGGCCAGGGAAGCCGGACACCGTTCCAAGCTGGCGGTAGTTTCCCACAACCAGGACATAGATCCTGTCGGCGCCTGTGTAGGGCCCAAGGGAAGCAGGGTCCAGGCGATCAGCAATGAGTTAAAAGGTGAAAAAATTGATATTATAAAATGGAGCGAAGAAACGGAAGAGTATATTGCCAATGCGCTAAGTCCGGCGAAAGTAGCTTCGGTTATAACCGACTACGAGAAAAAAGCGGCATCGGTAATCGTGCCCGACAGCCAGCTTTCTCTTGCGATCGGCAAGGAAGGCCAGAATGCCCGCCTTGCAGCCCGGATCACCGGCTGGAAGATCGACATATCGAGTGAAACCCAGTATACCGAAAAAAGCCTTTCTGCAATCGGCTTATCAGGCGATACAGGCAGTGACCAGGAAAGCGCCGATGATACAGCCGGGGCGGTTGTAAAAGAAGAGCCCGGCGAAGAAGCCGTTGTAAAAGAAGAAACTGCAGCAGAAGAAACACCGGCAGAAGAAAGTGTTGCTGCCGATGCTGAAATTGAAGATGTAAAAGCTGAAACAGGAGATTCTGAGGGCACAGAGCAGCCCGAGGAGGATTCAAAGCAAGATGATTAAGAAACGTAAAATCCCCTTACGTATCTGTATCGGCTGCCAGGAAAAAAAACCGAAAAAAGAGCTGATTCGGGTTGTCAGGACTGCAGAGGCAAAGGCGGCCCTCGACATGACCGGCAAAAAGCCGGGGCGGGGCGCCTATATCTGCCCGCTTCAGTCCTGCCTGAAGAAGGCGATTAAAGGCAAGCGGCTGGAGAAAAACCTGCAGCTTCCTGTTTCGGAAGAACTGGTAACTGAATTGACCGAAATGCTTGAAAAAGAAAATGGAGTTGAAGGATCTTGACGGGGAGGGCTTACCTTATGGAGGTGTTTTAAATGAGCAAGGTTAGAGTTTACGAGTTAGCAAAAGAATTAGGGACGACCAGTAAAAAGCTGATCGAAGTCATGGAAGGTATGGATATAAGCGTAAATAACCATATGAGTACGCTGACTGACGATGAAGCTAAAAAGGTCATGTCCATTTTGACCGGTCAAACGGGAGGCAAACCGCCTGCGGAGGCGCCCAAAGAGACAAAAAAAGAGGTAAAAAAGGAAGCCGGAAAAAAACCGTCGAAAAAGACGGAAAAAGAGAAACCCGCTGCCAAGGCCGCCCCGAAAACGGATAAACCCAAAGAAGAAGAAAAAGCGGCTCCGAGCCGCAAAGCCCGCAAAGCGATCCAGGAAGAAAAAAGAGCTGCCGCCCTTAAGGCCAAGAAACCAAAGATCAGGCTTGAAGGACAGGTGACGGTCGCCGAACTGGCAGGGCATTTTGATGTGCCCGCCACCCGGCTGATTACACAGTTAATGGACATAGGGGTGATGGCCAGCCTTAACCAGCCGCTAACCCCGGAGTCTGTTGAAGTGCTTGCCGAAGAGTACGGTTTTGAAGTAGATTATATTGAAGATCCTGTAGAAGAAGAACTCCTGGCCGTTTGCGATGATGAAGACCAGTACCAGGTCCTGCGCAAACCCGTGGTTACTGTCCTCGGCCATGTCGATCACGGTAAGACTTCACTGCTCGATTCAATCAGGAGCGCCAAGGTTACCGACGGCGAAGTCGGCGGGATTACCCAGCATATCGGCGCTTACCAGGTAGAAGTAAGCGACAAACAGATTGTCTTTTTAGATACGCCCGGCCACGAGGCGTTTACCGCCATGCGCGCCAGGGGGGCCCAGGTTACCGATATCGCAGTCCTGGTAGTTGCCGCCGATGACGGTGTGATGCCCCAGACCATTGAAGCTATCAACCACGTTAAGGCGGCCCAGGTGCCGATTATGGTTGCTGTCAACAAGATAGACAAGCCCGAAGCCAACCCGGACCGGGTTAAACAGCAGCTCTCCGAGCACGGCCTGGTCTCCGAAGAATGGGGCGGGGATACCATATTTGTATCCGTAAGCGCTATAAGGGGCGACGGGATTGAAGAGCTGTTGGAAATGATCCTGTTGTTGTCCGAAGTTGGTGAGCTTAAAGCCTGCCCGGATCGCACCGCCCGGGGTTCGGTGGTCGAAGCAAAACTCGATCGCGGCCGCGGTCCTGTTGCCACCCTCCTGGTCCAGGATGGGACGCTCAGGGTTGGCGAATCGCTAATCTGCGGTTCAATATCCGGCAAGGTCAGGGCCATGTATAACGACCGCGGCGAAAAAATTGAACTGGCCGGCCCTTCAACACCGGTTGAAATACTGGGGCTCAATGATGTTCCGCTGGCCGGAGACCGTTTCCAGGTTGTCGCTGATGAACGGGTGGCCAGGCAGGTGGCTGAAAAACGGGCCTTCAAGCTGAAAGAAGCAAGCAGGCGCATTCAGAGGGTAACCCTTGACGATTTATTCAAACAGATCCAGGAGGGAGAAGTAAAAGACTTAAACCTGATCCTGAAAGCTGATGTACAGGGTTCACTTGAAGCTGTGCAGGATGCCCTTTCTAAGTTAAGCCTTGAAGAAGTGCAGATTAAAATTATTCATACAGGGGTCGGCGCGATAAACGAGTCGGATATTATGCTGGCGTCTGCTTCCAATGCAATTGTAATCGGTTTCAATGTCCGGCCTGATGCCAATGCCCGTAAACTTGCTGAACAGGACAGTGTCGACATCAGGCTCTACAGAATTATTTATGAAGCTATAGAAGATATCAAGAATGCTGTAACCGGAATGCTGAAGCCGGTGATGAAAGAAGTTATCCTCGGCCAGGCTGAGGTAAGGGAACTCTTTAAGGTGTCCCGCCTGGGCAGCATTGCCGGTTCTTATGTAATTGAAGGGAAAATAACCCGCAATGCCAGTATCCGGGTGATTAGAGACGGGACGGTTGTTCTTGATTCAGGGAAGATTGACTCACTGAAGCGGTTTAAAGATGACGTCCGTGAAGTGCTGACCGGTTACGAATGCGGCATACTGCTGGAGAACTATAATGACCTCCGTGAAGGGGACATTATAGAAGCCTATGCCATGGAACAGGTTGCGCGATAAAACACTATGCTGTATCATACGCCGTATCAACCTTGTAACAGGAGAGTGTTATCATGTCAGAAAACAGAGTACGGCGGGTCGCTGAGCAGATCAAAAAGGACGTAAGCCGGATAATCGGCTCAGAGCTTAAAGATCCCCGCGTTGCTGAAATAACCAGCGTTACTGATGTAGAGCTTACCAGGGATTTACGCTACGCATCGGTTTATGTCAGCATATACGGGTCAGATTCCGAAAAAGAGGAAACCCTGCAAACCCTGGTCAGGGCTTCAGGGTTTATCCGCAGCGAAATCGGCCGGCGGATCAGGCTCAGGTATGTACCCGAGTTTAATTTCTACCTGGATGCTTCCATAGAGTACGGGGCCTATATTGAGAGCGTCCTAAAATCATTGAAAAAAGAAGAGAATAATGATCATGACCGATCGAGCGAAAATAATTGAAATTCTGAAGAAAGAAAGTAAGTTTTACCTGATCTCGCATATGCTGCCCGATGGTGATAGTATCGGATCCCTGCTGGCCATGGGGGAAGGGCTGCAAAAAATGGGAAAAGATGTCAGGCTGTTTGCCCCGGGATACATTCCCGGTAAGTACAGGTTCCTGGAAGGGACGGAATCGATCGTCCATGAAGTTTTAGTTAATGATCCGGACATAACCATGATTGTGCTCGACAGCAGCGATCCCGATCGCCTCGGTATATTTAAAGACGCAGTCCTGAAGAGCAAGGTGATCATTAACCTGGATCATCACGTGACCAATCAGCGGTTTGGGTCTCTGAATTATGTTGATTCAAACGCAGCGGCCACGGGAGAAATTGTTTACGGGATATTGCAGGAGCTGCAGGTTGAACTGAACAGGAGTATCGCAGAATCGCTTTATGTGGCGATTTCCACAGATACCGGTTCTTTTAAGTATGAAAATACAACACCGCATACTCACCGGGTAGTGGCCTCGCTCCTGGAGGCCGGCCTTAACCCGGGGGCGCTTTCCCAGAGAATCTTTGATGAACGCCCGCTGTCATTTTACATGTTGATGAAAGTGGCTATTTCCGGACTCGAAATGTATGAAGGGCGCCGCATAGCCGTAATGACCCTGAGCAGGGACCTGAGGGAGAGCAGCGGGGCTTCGACCGACGACCTTGAAGGTATAGTCAACTATACCCGCAATATTGAAGGGGTAGAGCTGGGTATCCTTTTTTATGTGGAAAGCGAACAGGAAGTTAAAGTAGGCTTCCGCTCCAAGACGCTTGATGTCAGCGAACTGGCCGGAAATTTGAACGGCGGGGGCCACATCAGGGCTGCCGGCTGCCGCCTGCAGGGAGATTTCCAGACGGTCAAAGAGAGGGTTTTAAGAGAGTCCCGCAAGATGCTAAATGAACCCGGAGTCTGAGGGAGCAATTAAGTGGATGGAATTATTGTAGTCAACAAACCAATCGATATGACTTCCAGCAGGGCCGTGCAGTTAATCTGCAGGCTCTTTCCCGGTCAAAAGGCAGGACATACCGGCACCCTTGATCCACTGGCAACCGGCGTTCTGCCGGTTTGTTTGGGGCGGGCCACCCGCCTGGCCGAATATGTCGTGCAGTTGCCGAAGACTTACCGGGCAGAAATTACCCTCGGCAAGACCAGCGATACCGGCGACGCGGAAGGCCGGATATCTGAAACAGGGGCAGTTCCCAGCCTTGAACACGGCCGCATTGAAGAGGTGCTCTTGAAATTTAAAGGGGAGATCGAACAACTGCCCCCCTTTTACTCAGCTGTAAAGCACGAGGGAAAACCGCTTTATCACTGGACCAGGAAGGGCAGGGAGGTACCCCGCCGGCTAAGGACGGCTACAATATTTGAAATTAACCTGCTGCAGCTTAATTTTGAACAGGAACCCCACCTGGTTATAGAGGTCCGCTGTTCGAGCGGCACCTATATCCGGACCCTGGCCGCCGATATAGGTGAGGAAATCGGCTGCGGCGCATACCTGTCTGCACTGGTCAGGACTGCCGTCGGCCCGTACCGCCTGGATAACGCGCTGACTCCCGAACAGGCCGCGGAAATGGCTGAGCTTGGCAGGGCCGGGGAAATAGTTCTGCCCATGGATACGGCAGTGCAACATCTGCGCCGGATCAGCCTGAAAGATGAGCAGCTCGAAGCATTAAGAAACGGATTGATTCTGAAGCCTGACGACCGGTCACTGCTCCGGGATATCGAAGAAAGCGCCCCGGTCCGGGTTTATGACAGGCAGGGTAATTTTAAAGCCCTTGTTTCAAAAATTGATCAGGGTGGAGAGCCCGGGCTGAAAACGTTAAAATATATCATGCAGGAGAGGTAATAATGGGTCGCTTACTTAAAGGATCCGGCCAGACCCTGGTAACTTTCGAAATGTAAACATTCCGGCCTCCGGATCCCGGTTACCGATTCCTAATTGCGAAAGGTGTTTGGACTATGGAACTAATTAATGGCGCTGAACGGCTCCCTGAAAGGACCCGTCCGTTATACCTGGCTCTCGGTAATTTTGACGGGGTTCACCGCGGTCATCAGGAAATTATTAAAAAGGTTGTTGAGCGGGCCCGCCGCGATAACGGTTCCAGCGCTGCACTGATATTTGATCCACACCCGCTGATTGCCCTTCGCCCCGAGCACCCGATGGCCCTGCTGACTGATATTGCCGATCGCGCTGAAATAATGGCCGAACTTGATCTCGATTACATGATCGTCCAGCCTTTCAGTTCCCGGATATCGTCCCTGTCGCCAGAGCAGTTTGTCCGCCGGATCCTCATCGAAAAGCTGGGTGTCAGCGGGGTGTTTGTCGGCATGGATTACTCGTTTGGCCGGCAGGGAGCCGGCAGCTCCGACACCCTGCGCTACTGGGGGGAAGAGCTTGGTTTCAGCGTTGAGGTAAGCTCAATGCTGAAGCACGGTGAAAAAGATGTGAGCAGTTCAATTATCAGGTCCCTGCTTCTGAGCGGCAGCGTTAACAGGGCTGCCGAATTATTACGCTACTATTTTTTCCGCCAGGGCCGGGTAATCAGGGGTTACGGCATCGGGAAAAAGATGGTTTACCCGACGGCAAATATTGCTGCCAACCCCCGCCTGTTGTGGCCCGGGAAGGGCGTTTACCTTACCGCTGTCGGCAAACTGAACGGAGGCCTGCTCTACGGGGTGACAAACGTCGGATCCAGGCCGACCTTTGACCACCACGATACCGCTGTAGAGACCCATATTCTGGATTTTAACGATACAATCTATAACCGGGAAATCCGGCTCTGTTTTCTGGAAAAGCTGCGCGATACCCGGACTTTTGATTCATCGCTTGAATTGAAGGAACAGATAAAAAGGGATATCGAAAAAAGCCGCGAACTGATCAAGACTTTCAGGCAGGAAAAAAACGGCAAAGGGCAATCTTTACAAGCCGGTTGTTCTGTGCTAAAATCACACTAGTTTGAACCGCAGGCTAGGCCTGACGAGACATCCCGACGTGGTGCTTGGCCGGCGGCGATTAAAATAATGGGAGGAGTATGAATTATTATGTTTGACCAGGATAGTAAGCAGGGGATTATTGATCTCCACAAAAGGCACGAGGGCGATACCGGTTCACCTGAAGTGCAGATTGCACTGCTGACGGCGCGAATCAATTACCTCACCGAGCATTTAAAAGTCCACAAAAAAGATTACCATTCCCAGCGCGGGTTACTGAAAATGGTCGGGCGCAGAAGGGGATTGCTGAATTACCTGCGCGACCGGTCACCCGAGCGGTACCAGGCTCTATTGGGCAAGCTTGGCCTGAGGAAGTAAGGGATTCTAAATAAGCACGGGGGCCTGCCCCCGTGCTTACGGTTAGTATATGGTTTAGTTTAATGCAGATTCAGAGAAGAAGTCGAGAGGAGTTAACAGTAAATGCATTCATACACGATGGAATTGCAAGGAAAAACTTTGACTATGGAGACAGGGCGCCTGGCCAAACAGGCAAGCGGGGCTGTTTTACTGCGTCATGGGGATACAGTGGTCCTGGTTACCGCTACCGCGTCAGACCAACCGCGGGATAATGTAGACTTTCTGCCCTTAACGGTAGATTATGAAGAAAGACTGTACGCCGTGGGCCGGATTCCCGGCGGGTTCATCAAGCGGGAGGGGCGCCCGACAGAAAGAGCAATCCTGGGCTGCCGCCTGACAGACCGCTCAGTGCGCCCTCTATTCCCCAAGGGTTTTCGGAATTCAGTCCACGTTGTAGCTACCGTACTCTCCATGGATCAGGATTGCCCCCCCGAACCGCTGGCGATTACCGGCGCATCGGCGGCGCTCTCCATATCTAAAATACCTTTTGAAGGTCCGATTGCCGCAGCAGTCGTCGGTTTGATTGACGGTGAGCCGGTAGTCAGCCCTTCCCAGGAACAGGCAGAAAAAAGCAGCCTGCACCTGATGCTGGCCGGTTCGAAAGATGCAGTTATGATGGTAGAGGCCGGCGCAGATGAGATCAGCAAAGAAGAAGTTCTCAGGTCGATCCAGGCCGGGCATGAGCAGGTCAGGGAAATGATCGCCTTGCAGGAGCAAATGGTCGCTGATGCGGGCTGTGAAAAAATGGTCGTCGACCAGGTAGAACTGCCGCAGGAAATAGTTAATGCTGTGGAACCGGCCATAAGAGAGGGTGTTTCTGCGGCCCTGAAAATTTCCGAAAAACAGGAGCGCGAAGATAAGCTGGCCGAAGTTAAGCAGGAAGTCATCGAAAATTTCCTGAATCAGTACCCCGATAATGAAGCTGAATTGGGCAAAATCTTTGAAAATACGCTTAAAGATACCCTGCGCAAGACGATCGTCAATGACGGCTTGCGGCCGGATGGGCGCAGCCCCCGGGAAATACGGCCAATCAGCTGTGAGGTATCTGCACTGCCCCGGACGCATGGTTCTGCCATCTTTACCCGCGGCCAGACCCAGGTTCTCAATATCTGCACCCTTTCCGCCCTGCGGGATATGCAGATGCTCGACGGAATCGGCCTTGAAGAGTCGAAGCGGTTTATGCACCATTATAATTTCCCGCCGTACAGCGTTGGCGAGGCAGGTTTCATGCGCGGCCCCGGGCGAAGAGAAATCGGCCACGGCGCTTTGGCTGAAAAGGCCCTGCTTCCGGTCATCCCTTCCGAAGATGACTTCCCCTATACCCTGCGCCTGGTTTCTGAGGTGCTCGAATCAAACGGATCGACTTCAATGGGTTCGGTATGTGCCGGTTCGCTGGCGATGATGGATACCGGGGTCCCCCTGAAAAGAGGGGTTTCGGGAATAGCGATGGGCCTGATTAAAGAAGGCGACCATGTTGTTATCCTGTCCGATATCCAGGGTGTAGAAGACTTCCTGGGCGACATGGACTTCAAGATTGCCGGCACTGAAGAAGGGATTACCGCCATCCAGATGGATATCAAGATCAAGGGTATCTCGGGTGAGATTCTGAAGGACGCTATTGACGAAGCCGATAAAGGGTATAAACATATCCTGGGGATCATGAACGAAACGATCAGCGAGGCGCGGCCGGAGCTTTCAGAAAACGCACCCCGCATGATCAAACTGCAGATCGGAATCGATAAGATCAGGGATGTAATCGGACCCGGGGGCAGAATGATTAACAAGATAATCGCTGAAACCGGTGTCGGTATTGATATTGAACCTGACGGCAGGGTGTTTATTGCCGCCGTCGACCCTGAAGGCGGAAGGAAAGCCCGGGAAATGATTGAAGCGCTGGTCAAGGATGTTGAAGCCGGTGAGATTTATACCGGCAAGGTAACCAGGGTTGAACGCTACGGCGCTTTTGTAGAGGTGCTCCCCGGTAAAGAGGGCCTGCTGCACATATCACACCTGGACCACGCCCGTGTGGAAAAAACCGAAGATGTTGTTAAGCTTGGAGATAAGATCGAAGTTAAAGTCCTCGATATAGATGAAAAAGGACGGATCAACCTCTCCCGGAAAGCCCTCTTGGAGAGACCTTCCGGCGGAGGCGGCGGGAGTTCAAGGAACCGCTAAAACAAACTGTAAGGTAAAAAACCCTACCCGGTAGGGTTTTTTACTAAAAGCGCCCGCATCTGGATTGCCTCTCTAAAGTGATCCGGATCTTCTTTCAACTGGAAACAGCTGCTTCGCTTACAGCTGCCGGAGGCCTGCAGGTTAGCCGGGCAGGTTCCCTTGTTTTAAGATTAGCGCTGATTGGAGAGGATAAACTGTGCCCCCGGAAAGAGTGAACCTGCCTTTTAAGAAGGCCGCTCACACTGAAGATATTCCTGTGCCCCGCTATATGACTGATGGTTCATCAGGGATGGACCTGTGCGCTGCGGTTACAGAAAATACGCTGATCCAGCCCGGAGAGGTAGCCCTGATACCGGCAGGCATCATGGTGGCTGTCCCTGCAGGCTACGAACTGCAGATCAGGCCGCGCAGCGGGCTGGCGGCAAAAAAGGGGATCGGTATCCTTAATTCACCCGGTACGATCGATTCCGATTATCGCGGCGAAATCAAAGTGATCATGATCAACCTGGGGCCGGAACCGTTTACGGTGCACAGGAAAGACAGGATTGCCCAGATGGTCTTGTGCCCTGTCCCGCAGGCCGTTTTAGAAGAAATGGAAGAACTGCCTCCGACCGGACGCAGCGGCGGGGGTTTCGGACATACAGGTTAAAGCGCCAGGGTGAGGGGGGAGAAGACGGAAAAAGAAGCTGAAACACGTGAGAGGGATCCCTGAACATTTCTTTAAAAAGGGTCCCGGCGATCGGCAGGTTAACCGGGCAAATCCGCCAGGGCGAAGCAGATTTGCTGAAAACCTGCTCGAAAGATTAGATGTCTGCCGAATGGTAAACTGACAGTTAATTTGACAGGCAGTATGCACCTGCCCTAGTTTGAGCAGCAGGGTCCGGACCGGTTACTGCGGGACGCCCTGTTCCGAAAAATAACGGCGGAAAAATACTGCAGCTATGCTTTCCTGCAGAGATGTTAAAAAGCGGGAAAGGACACTTTAGGGTGTTATGCACGCACAATCAAGACTGCTTAATACCCGCGAAATAGATGGAGGTTTGTTTTGTCCAGAAGAAATAGAAAAAGCAAAACGTTACAGCTGATTCCGCTTGGCGGAGTCGGTGAAATAGGGAAAAACATGTTTGTGCTAAAGTACGGCCAGGAGTGCATCATCATGGATGCAGGCCTGAAATTTCCTGACGAAGCGATGCTCGGCGTGGATATCGTGATCCCCGATATATCTTACCTGATGGATCAGAATATTAACATCCTGGGGATTATATTAACCCACGGCCACGAGGATCATATCGGGGCCCTGCCGTATATTATAGAGGATATCAACGCCCCTGTTTACGGGACCAGGCTGACCCTCGGCATAGTCGAAGCCAAATTCAGGGAACACCCGAAAAAGAAAATTAATCTCAATGAAATCAACCCCGATGAGAGATTAGTCCTCTCCGAAAACTTCAAGCTGGACTTTTTCAGGACAAACCACAGTATCCCCGATTCAGTGGGGATCGCCGTGGAAACACCGGAGGGCGTCATCGTTTACACCAGTGACTCCAAGTTTGATCAGACTCCTGTCGACGGCAGGGTAACTGATTACTATAAGCTGGCCGAACTGGGCCGCAAGGGGGTTTTGGCCGCCCTGATTGACTCGACAAATGCCGATCGCCCCGGGTATACCCTGTCCGAAAAAGAAGTAGGCGAAAGCATCAATGAAATATTCCGCCTTTCGCGCAGCAGGATTATACTGGCCACATTTGCATCTAACATCCACCGCATCCAGCAGGTAGTCGATGCTGCGATTCGCTATGACCGTAAAGTGGCCATTGCCGGGCGCAGCCTGGTCAACACTGTAGATATTTCGACTCAACTTGGTTACCTGAATATCCCGAAAGGGATTCTTATCGATCTCGATAAAATCAAACATGTGCCCCCTGAAAAGCTGGCCCTGATAACAACCGGCAGCCAGGGCGAACCGATGTCGGCTCTGACCAGGATATCCCAGTCGGAACACCGCCAGGTAGCGATTTACGAAGGTGACACGGTTATTATTGCCGCCAACCCGATCCCGGGCAACGAGAAACTGGTGTCGAAGACGATCAACAACCTCTTCCACCTCAAGGCGGAGGTTATCTACGGCCCGATTTCAGGCGTGCATGTTTCCGGGCACGGCAGTGAGGAAGAAATCAAGATGATGCTTAACCTGCTCAAGCCGCAGTATGTTTTGCCCGTTCACGGGGAATACCGCCAGCAGGCCTTTTGCTCCAAGATTGCCCAGAAACTCGGGATTGAAGAAAGCAATGTTTTCATGGCAAAGACCGGCAGCCTGATGGAGTTTTCTGATGGCGAGGGACGTATGAACGGCTCGGTTTCGGCCGGAAGGGTCCTGGTCGATGGTTTTGGAGTCGGAGATGTGGGTGAAGTTGTGATCCGCGACCGGCAGGTCCTTTCGGAAGACGGTATAGTGATTATCGTTTTAGCCGTAGACCAGGGCAAAAGCAGGGTATTGGCCGGGCCCGAGATTATCACCCGCGGTTTCGTTTACGTGCGGGAATCGATAGACCTGCTGGAAGAAGCTAAAGTGGAACTTTCAAAGGCGGTTGATAAAATAAACAGCGAACAGCTGCAGGAGTGGAATAAGATCAAATCGCGGGTCAGGGATGCGGCTTCTACATTCTTTTATGCCAATACAGGCCGCCGCCCGATGATCATGCCGATTGTAATCGATGTGTCGACCGACAGCAAAGAGAACAGGTAGCCTTTATCCCTGCAGGGAGAGCCGCGGGCCGGGACTGCCTGGATCTATAACCGGCCGGCAGCTGCAGCGGTGCGGCTGCCGGAAAAAAAACGGGGATTTCTCCGGGGCAGGCCTCTCGGGCGAAAACTACCGGTGCAGCCTGTCCGGACGGGCCGGTGATGATCACTGTATACACTGCCTGTCCGGGCTTGATCCTGTCATAACAGCTATTTGAGGGGAGTTGGCTCGTTGAAAAGCTACTGTTTTATTGTCAACCCGATTGCGGGTGGTGGTAAAGCAAATTCGCAGGTTTACAGGATTGAAGAGAACTTCAGGGCAGCGGGAGCTGAATTTAAGATATACCGGACCACGGGGCCGCGCGATGCAACCCTGGCTGCTGCCAGAGCTGCTGAAGAAGGTTTTGATATCGTTGTCGCCGCCGGCGGCGACGGTACGGTTAATGAAGTTTTAAACGGCCTTGTTGGGAGCGGGGCTGCGCTGGCCGCGATTCACGGCGGCAAGGGCAACGACTTTGCGACAGCCGTAGCGATGCCCAAAAATATTGACGAGGCCTGCAAGTCCCTGCTGAGAAGCGAGATAAGGGCAATTGATCTGGGAAGGGTAATGGAACGTTATTTTATAAATTCCGTGGGAGTCGGCTTTGATGCAGCGGTAGCGCTGAGGGTTAACCGCGGGATCAGGCTTTTTAATGGGGTCTCCGCTTATATCTATGCCTTTTTTGAGACACTTCTTTCATATCAATATGTCCAGATGGAAATCGATTTAGGCAGCGGCCCCGTTAAATCTGATCCTGTCCTTGTTGCCGTCGGTATCGGCCAGGCTTACGGCGGCGGGATGAGAATAGTTCCCGACGCCATCCAGGATGACGGGCTCTTTGATGTCTGCGTTTTCGACAGGATGAACCGCCTGGGCCTGATCTACCATTTTCCGAAAGTCTTCAGCGGCAAACTGAAAAACCTGGAACAGGCCAATATGTACCGGACAAAGGAATTAAAGCTGAAACTCAGCGAGGTCCGGCCCCTGCACATGGAGGGCGAGATATATTTCGGCGACGAGATGCACTTCACCCTTGAACCGAAAGGGATGAAAGTGCTTTTCGGCACTTGATCGGGTTTAAGCGCACTTTACAAAACCGAACATTAGTTTTATAATACTGTCAGGCTATTTGCCCGACCGCGCTTAAGGCAGCAGGCCCGGGCCGGTGAAAGGTGGATTGCAGCACTTGGCCAAGCGACGGAAAAAAGGCTTAAATAAGGAAATGCGTTCCCAGGTTAAAGGCATACTGCTGCTGGCCCTGGCCGCATTTTGCTATGTCGGCCTTCTTCACCCCGGCCAGGCCGGCGGTGTTGGCGTATATGTTAACAGTATCCTGCGCATGCTGGCCGGGGATGCCGCTGTAGTAATTCCCTTCTTCATAGCCCTTCTGGCCCTGCGGCAGCTTCTGCCCCAGGGGCGCTGGAACATCAGGAACAGGCTGATCGGCCTTTTAGCCCTGCAGCTCCTGTTCATGGTTTGGGTTCATCTCCGGCAAATGCCTGATCCGCTTCCCCCGGCAGATGATCTTTTTTACCGGAGCTTTGTGCTCGGTTTAAACCAGCAGGGCGGCGGGGTTATCGGCGCTGCCTTTGCAGCAGCCCTGTTATACCTGCTCGGGCCGTTCGGCAGCAGGATCCTGGTCGCTGCCCTGGCCTGTATAGCGGTCTTTTTGGTCTTTAATATATCAATTAAACGCTTTGTTAAAACATTATCGCGGGCGGCGGCCTGGTTTACAGGCGTTCTGAAAGCTTCGGCAAAATATGTTTTTGAAATAATCGGCGATGTAACTTCCGACTCACACGAAAAAATTAAAACAGCCGCCTATAACCGGAAAGAGGGGGCAGAGCAGCAGGCTGCCCTGAACCGGACCGGCGGCAGTGAAATAAATGATGCGGAATCGGTTGTTGTTAGCAGCAACCACGGCCACGCCATTGAAGTTCCGGAAAGTGCGGCTGAAGGAGCAGGCACCGAAGCGGCTGATCAGCCCGCAGGCGCCCTTAACGGCGGTGAGGCGGACACAGCACCTGCAGTTTCCGTCAGCAGCGGCAGCCAATCGGCGCAGGAATACCTGTTCCCGTCCCTGGAACTGCTGTCAAAGCCGCGTTCAACCGGCGAACAGCACCACCAGAAAAGCAGCAGGGACAGGGCCAGGCTTCTGGAGAATACCCTGCACAGTTTCGGTGTGCGGGCTAAAGTTACCCATGTCCAGTCAGGTCCGACAATTACCAGGTTTGAAGTTCAACCTGAAGCCGGCGTAAAAGTCAGTAAAATTATCAGCCTTTCAGATGACCTGGCTCTTAACCTGGCCGCCCCCCTGGTCAGGATTGAAGCCCCGATTCCGGGTAAGGCGGCGCTGGGCATAGAAGTGCCCAATAAAGTGATCGCCCTGGTCAACTTACGGGAAGTTATGGATGACAGCGTTTACAAAAACAGCGCTTCATATCTTACCGTGGCCATGGGCAAAGATATTACAGGTATTCCGGTTATTACCGACCTGGCAAAAATGCCGCATCTCCTGATCGCCGGGGCAACGGGAGCCGGGAAAAGCGTCTGCTTAAACTCCCTGATCACGAGCATTCTTTACAAGGCCGGGCCTGAAAATGTCCGTTTCCTGATGATCGACCCCAAGGTTGTTGAGTTGAGCGTTTACAACGGGATACCCCACCTGTTGATGCCTGTCCTGACCGATCCACGTAAGGCAGCGCTGGCCCTGCGTAATATGGTCAGGGAGATGGGGCGCCGTTATGATTTATTCGCCCGCCTTGAAGTTCGCGATATCGGCTCGTACAATGAACTCTGCGCTGAAGATCCCGAACTGGAGAAGCTGCCCTTTATCGTGGTGATTATCGACGAACTGGCCGACCTGATGCTGGTTTCACCAGGGGAAGTAGAGGATTCAATCGCCAGGCTGGCTCAAATGTCACGGGCGGCAGGAATTCACCTGATCGTAGCCACTCAGCGCCCTTCGGTTGACGTATTGACCGGGATTATCAAGGCTAACATAACCTCGAGGGTCGCTTTTACCGTTTCATCTCAATTTGACTCACGGACAATTCTTGATATGGCCGGGGCAGAAAAACTGCTGGGCCGTGGGGACATGCTTTTTTATCCCGTGGGCTCAGTCAAACCTTTCCGGGTCCAGGGAGCATATATCAGCGAGGCAGAGGTAAAAAAGGTCACCGACTTTATCAAGGAACAGGGCCGGGTTGAGTATGAAAACGGCAGTGCATTCCTTGAAACCCCCGAAGAAAAAGAAGAAGAAGAGAGCGACGCCCTCTTTGCCGAAGCGGTTGACCTGGTAGTGCGGACCGGCAGTGCATCGATATCGCTGCTGCAGCGCCGCTTCAGGATCGGTTATACAAGGGCTGCCCGCCTGATCGATGACCTGGAAAGAAGGGGCGTTGTCGGGCCGTTTGAAGGAAGCAAACCGCGGGAGGTACTGATTACCTCCGAACAGGCGGCACAAATATGTGAAAATTACGAAGGTCAGTCCACTTAAATAGTTGCCCGTTCAGGGTACAGGGAGGCAAAAAGAGATTTATTTGCCGGACAGTGAACATAAAATACCGCATAAACAGCCTGATTACAGCGGCGTAAGAATTGCGGCTGTATCGCTGGGCTGTTCAAAAAACAGGATCGATACAGAGGAAGTGCTCGGCCAGCTCAGAAAATGGGGCTGCGTTCTAACCGAGGACTACCGGTCAGCCGATGTAATATTTGTGAATACCTGCAGTTTTATCGAAGCTGCCCAGCAGGAATCGATCGATACGCTGCTCGAAATGTCAGCAGGGACACGGGGTGAAGGCCCGAAAATAGTGGCCGCCGGGTGCCTTGTTGAACTGTTTGGCAATAAAATTATCAGGTCGCTGGCCGAAGTAGACGGGGCTATCGGTGTTCACAGTTACAGGCGGCTTGACCGGTTCATGAAATTGCTGCTGGCCGGGAAACGGACAGTGATCAGGCAAAAACCTTCAGAAGATTACTTTTCGCTGGCCCCGCGGGTGTTGACTACACCGGCCCACAGCGCCGATATCAAGATAGGCGAAGGCTGCAGTAACCGCTGCAGCTACTGCCTGATTCCCGGCATCCGCGGACCTTACCGCAGCCGTCCTCCCGGGGAAATCGTAGCCGAGGCAGAAGGGCTGCTGCAAAAAGGGACCCGGGAAATCAACCTGATTGCCCAGGACACTACTGCTTATGGCACCGATCAGGAAGGTCTTCCCGACCTGGCCGGGTTGATCAGGCAGATCCTGAGCCTGGAAGATGATTTCCGACTGCGGATCATGTATACCTACCCGTCGAGGATTACCGATGATCTGATCAGCCTGATTGCTGATCAACCGAGAATCTGTAATTACCTTGATATCCCAATTCAGCATAGCAGTGACAGGGTCCTCTCGCTGATGGGCCGAAAATACGGCAGCGGCGATCTTACTGAGCTTGTTAAACGGCTGCGCACAAAGGTCCCGGACATTGCGCTGCGGACGACCTGCATGGTCGGCTACCCAGGTGAAAGCAGGCGGGAGTTCGGGAGCCTGCTCCGGTTTATTACCGAGCAGGCCTTTGATCGCCTGGGTGCATTTACATATTCGCCGCAAAAAGGGACTGCTGCTTATCATAACTGCAAGCAGGTTCCGCAGAGGGTCAGCAAAAAGCGGCTCAGTGAACTGATGATCACCCAGCAGAAAATTGCGCAGGGTCTTAACAGCAGGATGATCGGCAGGACGCTTACCGTTTTGGTTGATAAAGCCCGCCGCCCCGGCAGCAGGTGGTATTACGGACGGACCGAATACCAGGCTCCCGAGGTGGACGGCGGAGTCTATTTCCGGTCAGTCCAGCCGCTGTTGCCCGGAGATTGGGTGACAGTCAGAATATGCGCTGCATCTCCCTATAATTTAATGGCCATCAGAGAGAAATAGCTATTTATGCCGATCTGAAGGATCTGCCCGGTTAACCTGCCGATCCGGTCCTCTTTAGAGATTCGAGAAGAGACGAACTTTATATGCAAACATCAAGGTAATGCAGCAAAGCTTTATGCGCTGCCCGGAGGTGAAAAATATTGCAGGCAGATCTGATTTGCGTCGGCAGCGAATTGCTGACCGGCCTGATTGAGAACAGCAATGCCGGCTTCCTGGCCAGGCGGCTCTGGTCAACGGGAATATCAGTCCGTGAAACATGCGTTGTAGCCGATCATGAAGAAGCGATCAGGGGTGCCCTGGAAAGAGCCCTGGAAGAAAGCAGCCTGGTTATATTAACCGGCGGTTTAGGCCCAACCGATGACGATTTGACCAGGGAAGCGGTTGCTTCTATCCTGGGCCTGACCCTGGTTTTCAATCAACAGTGGTTTGATAAAATGGAGCAGTTCTTCAGCCGCCGCGGATTCAGGATGCCCGGCAATAACCGCAAGCAGGCCATGGCGCTGGAAGGAAGCATCCTGCTGGAAAACAGGAGGGGAACCGCTCCCGGGGCTATTGTGGAGAAAGAAGGCAAATATATTATCATGCTGCCCGGCCCGCCCCATGAACTTCAGGCCATGTTTGATGAACAGGTTCTCCCGTTCCTGGCCGAGAACAACAAGACCAGGCTGACTGCAGTGAAAACCCTGAAATGTATCGGCATCGGTGAATCGATGCTGGAGGAAAAGATTAAAGCAGTCGGAAAGTGGGATCTTCCCCAGATATCTTATGTAGCCCGGGGCTACGAGGTGGATTTGCAGATCAAGGGCAGTGGAGAACGCGAAGCGGCGGAACGTTCCATCGAAGAGGCGGAAAAACGCCTGCGTGCGGTGCTTGGCGATCATATCTACGGCAGTGATGACGAAACCCTTGCCGGTTTGGCGGCAGCGATGCTAACTGCCGGGGGGTTGACCCTGTCGCTGGCCGAATCATGCAGCGGCGGCCTTCTGTCCGATTTGATTACCGACATACCCGGCAGCTCAAAATTTTACCGGGGCGGATTAATTGCCTACAATAAAGAGCTGAAAACCGAACTGCTCGGAGTCAGCCGGGAACTGTTGGAGCGGGAAGGGGAAACCAGCGCAGCGACGGCCCTGGCAATGGCTGAAGGGGCCAAAAAACTTTTCCGGACCGACTTTGCCGTCGGGATAACCGGGGTTGCCGGCCCCGACAGCGACCGTGCCGGAAACCCGGCCGGCCTGGTTTATGCCGCTGTTGACGGTCCCGGCGGCCCTGAAAGCAGGCAGCTTAATTTAGGTGGCAGCAGGAGGGCAGTAAAAGAGCGGTCAGCTCAAATTGCCCTCGATATGCTGAGGAAAGTCCTCCTGCGATTGTAGGCAGCGCCAATGCAGACTGTTTATTGGCAGGCAGGGAGGAGGGATTGCCTTGTTACGGCTGTTTATCGCGATTGAACTGGCGGGCCGAAAGAAACTGGAAATTCTTGAACTGCAAAAAAGGGCAAAGCAAAGATTTGCCGGGGTAAGCTGGGTGCGGGCAGAAAACATGCACCTGACCCTGAAGTTTTTAGGCGAATGCGCTGAAGATAAAGTCGCCCCGGTCATGGAAGCGATGGAAATAGCCTCTAAAGAGCTGAAGCCCTTTACCCTCAGGTTTGGGGGATGCGGTGTTTTTCCGAACCCCCAAAAAGCGCGGGTGCTCTGGACCGGTTTAAAAGAAGGTGAAAAGCAGGTTACTATGCTTGCGGACAGCCTCGAAGAAAATATGGCCGGATCCGGTTTTGAACGGAAAAACCGGCTTTACCGGCCGCACCTGACAATTGGCAGGCTGCGCAAACCGCTGCCGGCTAACATGGTCAGGAAATTCCTTGAAGACGAAAGCTCTTTCGAAAGCTCCCCGGTTGATGTAAAAGAGATTACCCTGTTCCAGAGTAAACTGCTTCCGCAGGGTGCGCAGCACACGGTAATCGACAGGAAATCATTTATATAATTGCAGGATATTATGATTGGAAAACGAAATATGAAATCAATAGGACCAGTATAAGGAGGAAAGACAGATGGAAAAAGAAAAAGCACTGGAAGCAGCATTAGTACAAATCGAAAAGCAATTCGGCAAGGGTTCGGTCATGAAGCTTGGCTCGGATGCCAGGGTGGAAATTGCAGCCATCCCAACAGGCAGCCTCGTTTTGGATGTCGCCCTGGGAGTGGGAGGGGTGCCCAGGGGCAGGGTAATCGAAATATTCGGCCCCGAATCATCCGGTAAAACCACTGTTGCCTTGCATATTATAGCTGAAGCACAAAAAAGAGGCGGCTATGCAGCCTTTATCGATGCAGAGCATGCTCTCGACCCGCAGTATGCCACCAATCTTGGAGTCAATCTTGATGAACTGCTTGTATCCCAGCCTGACACGGGTGAGCAGGCCCTGGAGATTGCCGAAGCTTTGGTGCGCAGCAATGCAATCGATGTCCTGGTAATCGACTCGGTGGCAGCTTTAGTGCCGAGAGCAGAAATTGAAGGCGAAATGGGCGATGCCCATGTTGGCCTGCAGGCCAGGCTGATGTCGCAGGCCCTGCGTAAATTATCGGGTGTGATCAGCAAATCGAAGACCAGCGCCATATTTATTAACCAGATCAGAGAAAAAGTTGGGGTTATGTTCGGTAACCCGGAAGTTACTCCCGGTGGCCGGGCCTTAAAATTTTATTCGTCAGTCAGAATGGATGTCAGAAGAATTGAATCGCTTAAAATCGGTTCCGATCAGATTATCGGCAACAGGACGCGGGTTAAAGTGGTTAAAAACAAGGTGGCGCCACCTTTTAAAATCGCCGAATTCGACATATTATACGGCAAGGGGGTTTCGGCGGAAGGGTCGCTGATAGACCTCGGCCTGGAGCATAACGTGATAAACAAGAGCGGTGCCTGGTACTCATACGGTGAGGAGAGGCTGGGACAGGGCCGGGAAAATGTCAGGGAATATTTAAAGGAAAACCCTGCCATGCGCAATGAGATTGAAACAAAAGTCCGTGAGCTGGCCGGCCTGCCAATCAATAATGCCCCTGTCGCCGCTGTTAAAACCGAAGAAAAGGCTGCTGACGGCGGCGATGTCCGGAAAAAGAGCGATCAGGACCTGGAAACAGGGAAGAAGGACAAGTAACCTGCCTGCCGTGGAGTTGAATGAACTTGGATGACCGGGCGGATCTGAAAAAGGCCCGCAGCAGGGTTTTGCGCCTGCTGGGCTACAGGGCTCGCAGCGCCAGGGAAGTGGCCGATTATTTGGCGCGAAAAGGTTTCAATGCTAATGTGGCCGATACCGTATTAAATGAAATGCTGGAATACGGGTATCTTGATGATCGCAAGTTTGCTTCGGATTTAATCAGTTACCGTAAATCGGGCGGCCATGGCCTGAAAAAAGTCCGCTATGAACTGCAGGTGAAAGGCGTCGACAGGCAGATAATTGATCAACTGACAGCAGAAATGTTTGATCCCGAGGACGATCTATGCAGGATCAGGGAACTGCTGGCCAGAAGAGAGCCTTATAACGGCCAGGTTGATCATCGCTGGGTGAACCGCCAGGCGGCTTATCTGAAGAGGCGCGGTTTTCAGGACGGACTGATTTTCAAAGCTCTTAAAGAATATGGGCTTTCCGAGTAATCTCTTCTTGACATAATATTTTATAAAGGCTACAATTATTATGTAAAAGTAAAACTTTTGTGACAGTGGTTCAGGTCATAACTGAGAAGAGAAAGTCACTGGTATCGAAAGATACTAAAGATAGATTAAAAGAGCATAAATTAATCTTGCTTTTTGCTAAAGGGATTATTATATCCTTTATCTGACTTTTCTCTGATAAGCTGTGTCCCGGACACAGCTTATTTTTTTTAAGATCAAATAACTAATGGTGCCAATACTATGAAATGGAGGTGAGTTATATGCTGGAAAATTTACTGATGATTATAGCTGCCTTGCTGTTAGGTATCGGGGGCGGTTATTTTATCCGCAAAATGATTGCTGAAGCGAAGATATCTTCTGCTGAAGCAGCAGCCAAAAAAATTATCGAAGAAGCAAACCAGGAAGCAAATTCTTTAAAAAGAGAAAAACAGCTCGAAGCTAAAGAAGAAGCCCATCGTCTCAGGAGCGATCTCGAAAAAGAAAGCAAAGAGAGGCGCTCAGAACTGCAGCGGCTGGAGCGGAGATTAGATCAAAAAGAGGAAAGTCTCGATCGTAAGATGAATTCTGTCGAGCGTAAAGAAGAAGAACTGAAGCAAAAAGAAGAGGACAACATGGCTTTCAGGGAAGAATTGACCAACCTGCACCAACAGCAGCTTAACGAACTGGAAAGAGTATCGGGTATGACATCCGAAGAAGCAAAGGACGTTCTGCTGCAGAGGGTCAGGAATGAGATCGAACACGAAATGATAGTCATGGTTAAGGATATGGAGAGTCAGGCCAAGGCAGAGGGAGAGAAAAAAGCCCGTGAAATTGTTACCCTGGCTATACAGCGTTACGCAGCCGACCATGTTACAGAGACGACCGTTTCTGTTGTTTCACTGCCTAACGATGAAATGAAAGGCCGCATTATCGGCCGTGAAGGCCGCAATATCAGGGCGCTGGAAACACTAACCGGTATTGATTTAATTATCGATGATACCCCTGAAGCGGTTATTATCTCAGGCTTTGATCCAATCAGGCGTGAAGTTGCCCGCCTTTCCCTGGAAAAGCTGGTCAGTGACGGGCGGATCCACCCGGCCAGGATCGAAGAAATAGTTGAAAAGACACGCAAAGAAGTCGACTCCCAGATCAAGGAAGAAGGCGAGCGGGCTACCTTTGAATCGAGGGTTCATGGTTTACACCCGGATATCGTATTTTTACTGGGGAAACTGCGATTCAGGACCAGTTACGGGCAAAACGTATTGCAGCATTCAATCGAAGTCGCCCACCTGGCAGGGATTATGGCTGCCGAGCTGGGACTCGACGTAACTTTCGCCAAGAGGGCAGGCCTGCTTCATGATATCGGTAAGGCGATTGATCATG
Organism: Syntrophomonadaceae bacterium; assembly: GCA_007119965.1. Classification (GTDB taxonomy): domain Bacteria; phylum Bacillota; class Dethiobacteria; order DTU022; family DTU022; genus T3SED10-7. The sequence goes on along the minus strand of SKOR01000037.1, from coordinate 41,992 downwards.
AAACAGAAGGGTCTCATGTGGAGATCGGTGCACAACTGGCTAAGAAATACAAAGAAACACCGGGTATTGTTAATGCCATTGAAGCCCACCATGGCGATGTGGATTTTCATACCCTCGAAGCAGTATTGATCCAGTCTGCTGATGCCATATCGGCAGTCAGGCCCGGGGCACGGCGTGAAACCCTGGAAGCATATATCAAGCGCCTTGAAAAACTGGAGAATATCGCTGATTCCTTTGAAGGAGTCGAAAAATCTTACGCTATCCATGCCGGTCGCGAAATCAGAATCATGGTTAAGCCGGATCGGATTGATGATTACACCTCGATCCAGGTAGCAAGAGATATTGTTAAAAAAATAGAAGGTGAACTTGAATACCCCGGGCAGATTAAAGTGACCGTGATCCGGGAAACGAGAGCAGTTGATTACGCTAAATAATAAGCGGTTCAGCTTTCAGATCGCCGCCTCTCGATATTGACAAGAAAGTGCCCTTAAAGGCACTTTCTTGCTGTACTGCAGGAAATAACAGCACCAGTAAAGAATGGTTCAAGTTACATGACGGTAGCAAAACAGGGAGTGGGGTTGTTTCAATGCGCGTATTATTTATCGGTGATATCGTCGGGAAACCGGGCCGCAACTGCCTGCAGCAGCGGCTTCCTGAATTAAAACGGATTCACAGCCCGGATTATATCATTGCCAACGGCGAAAATGCTGCCGGGGGAGCCGGGTTGACCGGCAAAGTCTTTAACGAGCTGAGAGACATGGGTATTGATGTCATAACCGGCGGTAACCACATTTGGGATCAAAATGATATTTATTCGATTATCGGCCACGAACCGGGAATAATCAGGCCGGCGAACTATCCTCCTGGAACAACGCCCGGGCAGGGCACGGCAGTAATAGAAGCATCCGGCGGAAAACCGGGTCTGGCGGTATTAAACCTGATCGGCCGGGTCTTCATGCGGCCTGTCGACTGTCCTTTCCGGGCTGCCGACAGGGAGCTTAAGCAGCTGAAAGAAAAAGTAATTATCGTCGATTTCCATGCCGAGGCTACATCTGAAAAGCAGGCTCTCGGCTGGTACCTGGACGGCCGGGTTAGCGCTGTCCTCGGGACACACAGCCACGTCCAAACTGCAGATCAAAGATTATTGCCCGGAAAAACGGCCTATATCAGCGATGTGGGGATGGCCGGGCTTTATAACTCGATCCTCGGAGTAGACAAGGAAGGGCCGTTAAAGCGTTTCCTGACCCAAATGCCCCATAAGCTATCCATCTCAGACGGTAAAAAACTGCTCAACGCAGTTTTGGTTGAACTGGACGAAGATAACGGAAAGGCTATTGCCATCGAAAGAATCTATGATATTATATAATTGTCAGCATGATACATAATTCATATAATTCAGGCAGGATAACGGCAGAATATAGCGAATATAGTAAAAAATAGGCAAAGGAGGTACATAGTAATGGAAGTATTAAAGGTCTCAGCAAAATCTAACCCCAACTCTGTAGCCGGGGCCCTTGCAGGGGTCCTCAGGGAACGGGGAGGAGCCGAGATTCAGACTATCGGGGCAGGCGCATTGAACCAGGCGGTAAAAGCGGTAGCAATAGCGAGAGGGTTTGTCGCTCCAGGAGGTATTGACCTGATTTGTATTCCAGCTTTTACGGATATCGAGATTGATGGCGAGGAGCGGACAGCGATTAAGCTGATCATTGAACCCCGCTGAAGATACCTGAAGCCGACAAAATAGGGATCAAATTCACCCTCTTCATTTAAACCAGGGAGGGTGATTTTTTGATTATAACTGCCGGCAAATCATTCGGCACCCTTTGGATATTTCCGCGCCTGCAGGCATGGAAAATGGCGCCGTGACAGGCGTGGGCCTTACATGACGGGCCCGACTGCACTTGCAGGCCGGCTTTTAAGTGAAGCAGAAGAGAGGCCTTTTTCATGAACCAGGAAAAAAAAGTCGACTTTCATATGCACAGTAACGCTTCGGACGGACTGTTCAGCCCGCAGGAACTGTTCAGGATGGCTGCCGCCGCCGGGCTTGCCGCCGCCGGACTGACTGATCACGATACTGTTAACGGTCTTCCTGAAGCTGAAAGGGCTGCTCACAGCCTGGGTCTTGAGCTGATCCCCGGCGTGGAGATAAGCGTCCTGGATGAAGGGCAGGAGCTTCACATTCTCGGTTACTACCCGCGTTACAGTGAACAGTTGAAAGCTGCGCTGGAAGGCATGCAGCGGGAAAGGTTCAGGCGGATGGAAATGCTGATGGCCAAACTTAAACTTTTAGGTTTCAAGATTAATCCGGAAGAAGTGCGTGCTGAAGCAGGCACAGCTGCCCCGGGCCGCCTTCACCTGGCCAGGGTCCTGCTTAAAAAAAAGTATGTCCATACCCTGGCTGAAGCGTTTACCCTGTACCTCGGCCGCAACCGCCCTGCTTTTATTCCGCGGAAAACCCCTTCGATCGTGACCGTGATGGGGCTGCTTACAGAAGTGGGCGCTATTCCGGTCTTTGCTCACCCGGGAAGGGACGGGCACAAGTATATCGATAAGTTGATCCACCTGGGCTTAAAAGGGATTGAAGTATACCATCCCGATCACGGTTTACCCCTGGCCGGCAAATACAGGGCCATGGCCGATGATAAAGGGCTCCTGGTTACAGGCGGTTCCGATTTCCACGGCGACAGCCTGCAGCGCCCCTTATACAGCCCACGTTTTGCCGTCCCTTACTTCTATCTAGAACAGCTAAAAGAACAGGCCGGGTAAAGATCTGCAAAAACGGGAAGACGGGTTAAATCTGTCATCTCTTCAGCCTGTTAAAGCTAACTCCCGACGCTTAAAAGAAAAACGGTACTATATTTACGCGCTTAAATAGTATAGTCAAAAATAGAACTTAAGCTTTTCATTATGGGAAGAAAGTGATAAAATTTATTATATGTTTTGGCGGAGGGAGAAACTAACTAATGCAGAATTTCGATTTCGCTCTTCAGGTTATGGTTATAGGTTTTCTGGTAGTAATCTTTACACTGGCCGGACTATACGGTATATTAATAGTTTTTAACCGGATATTTTACAAAAAAGAGCAATTAAAACCTGCCGAAACAGCCCCTGCTCATGATACAGCAGGAGAAGCAGCGGCTGAAGATGAAGATCGGCGCAGGACAGCGGCCATTGTTGCAGCAGTTTACAGCTATATGCATGAACGCGGCGCTCTTTCGACCGGAAGCAGGTTTAATGTGGCAGTGCAGCATTCCGGCAGCCCGGGTTCAGCAAGCTGGCATATTATCGGCAGAAAAGAACTGCTTGATCATAGAAAAAGGTTAGAAGAAACCAGGAGGAATAAAAAGTGAAAACATTTAAAGTAACAGTCGACGGCCAATCATACACTGTCCGGGTTGAAGAAATGAAAGAGGACGATAAACAGGGTTCCCCTGAAACACCCGATCACAGAACTTCCGGGGACCCGGCAGCCCGGACGCAAACCGGTCCTGCACCCGCCAGGCCGGAAGCGGCCGCTCCCGTAAACGATCAGCCGAAAAAATCACCGCCCCCCGGGGGAAGCGGCGCTTTTAATGTCAAGGCCCCGATGCCCGGCTCGATTCTTGAGGTTAAAGTCAGCGTAGGGGACACAATAAAGAACGGCGATGTCCTGCTTGTTTTGGAAGCAATGAAAATGGAAAACGAATTGACTGCTTCCCAGGCAGGTACCGTAAAAGAAGTGCTGGTTAAAAAAGGCGATACTGTTAACAGCGGAGACCCCTTAATCGTTTTGTCATAAATTAGCTGTCTGCCAGAGATCTGAAAGGGGTTGAGCTGAGTTGTTTGATATGCTGATAGAATTTATCCGGGGGACAGGTTATTACAACCTGCAAATTAATGACGTAATCATGATCGTCACAGCCTGTATCCTGTTGTATTTAGGTATTGCCAAAAAATATGAGCCGCTGCTGCTGGTTCCTATTGGCTTCGGCGTTTTGCTGGTAAACCTTCCCCTTGGCGGCCTGATGGTCCCCGAGCTGGGTGGAGACCCGGGTGGTTTGCTCTACTACCTGTCTCTCGGACTGGAACTGGGGATTTATCCCCCGCTGATCTTTCTCGGTGTCGGGGCGATGACCGATTTCGGCCCCCTGATAGCCAATCCGATTACAATTCTCCTCGGGGCGGCGGCCCAGTTTGGGATATTCCTGACTTTCCTCGGCGCCATGCTGCTGGGGTTCACTGCCCCGGAAGCCGGGGCAATCGGTATTATCGGCGGAGCAGACGGACCCACCGCTATTTTCCTGGCCAGCCGCCTGGCCCCGGAATTGCTTGGATCAATAGCGATAGCTGCCTATTCATACATGGCCCTGGTTCCGATCATTCAGCCGCCGATCATGCGCCTGCTGACTACCAAGCAGGAACGCCAGGTGGTCATGGAGCAGTTAAGGCCGGTATCAAAAGTGGAAAAAATTGTATTTCCGATTATTGTCATTATCCTTACTGGGCTCCTTTTGCCGGCAGCTTTACCTCTTTTGGGTATGCTGATGTTCGGTAACCTGATCAGGGAAACCGGCGTGACTGACCGGTTAAGCAAGGCAGCCCAAAACGAACTGAATAATATAGTGGTTATATTTTTAGGTATCACAGTGGGGGGCAAGGCAACTGCCGCTTACTTTCTGACCCCCGACACGATCAAGATTATCCTGCTGGGCCTCGGTGCGTTTGCATTCGGTACAGCAACGGGGGTTTTGATGGGAAAAGTGCTGTATGTTATAACAAAAGGTAAAATAAACCCCTTGATCGGTTCTGCCGGGGTTTCAGCTGTCCCGATGGCAGCCCGTGTATCCCAGGCAGTCGGAAAAGAAGAAAACCCGAACAATTACCTCCTGATGCATGCCATGGGGCCTAACGTGGCCGGTGTAATCGGTTCTGCAGTGGCAGCAGGCATCCTGTTATCGATCCTGCTCTAATTTAGAAAGAGGTGTTTTTGTGTCGAATGTACGAGTGAGGTTTGCACCCAGCCCTACCGGCGAACTGCATATCGGCGGGGCCAGGACCGCCCTGTTCAACCTGCTGTTTGTCAGGTCAGCAGGCGGAACTTTTGTCCTGCGCATCGATGATACCGACCTTGAAAGATCGCGTGCCGAATACATAGATAAACTGATTGACTCGCTGCACTGGCTGGGCTTTGAATGGGACGAGGGTCCTTATTATCAGTCCGGGCGGATTAAAGAATATACCGGCGAAGCAGAACGACTGCTTGCCGAAAATAAAGCTTACCGCTGCTACTGTTCAGTAGAAGATCTGGCCAGGGCGCGCGATGCCGCCCGCGGTGAAAACAAGACTTTCCTCTACCCGGGAACCTGCAGGAATTTAACCCCGGCTGCAGAGGAGTCCCTGCGCAAAGAGGGGAGGGGGGCCGTTATAAGACTGCGCACTCCCGACCACGGCACCACGGTAGTCGATGATCAGATCAGGGGAGAAGTTAGCTTTGAAAATGAAATGCTCGACGACTTTATCATCCTCAAATCTAACGGTCAGCCGACCTATAACTTTGCCAGCATAGTCGACGACCTGCAGATGAAAATAACCGATGTGATTCGCGCTGAGGAACATCTCTCCAATACACCACGCCAAATATTGTGCGCCCTTGCCCTAGGTTATGAATTGCCCCGCTTTTCCCATGTGCCGATGATCCTGGCTCCCGACCGCAGCAAACTGAGCAAGCGGCACGGGGCTACCTCGGTTGAAGAATTTTACAACGAAGGTTACCTGCCTGAAGCACTGATCAATTACATCGCTTTGCTGGGCTGGTCGCCCGGCGAAGACCGTGAAATCTTAAGCCTTGAAGAAATGATTGAATCGTTCACTCTGCAGAGAGTCAATAAAACCGCTGCAATCTATGATGTTGCCAAGCTGGCCTGGATGAACGGCCACTATATCCGCGAATATGATCCGGAGAAGCTGGCTGAAGCGGCCCTGCCCTTTTTCAGGAAGAGGGGCCTTGTAGAGGGCGATTTACCTGCTGAGGGTTATGATTATTTGAAAAAGGTGATTGCTGCAGTGCGGGAGAGGGCCAGGACGCTGGTAGAGCTGGCTGATGCAGCGGAATATTTTTATATCGGGCGTTTCGAATATGATCCCAAGGGGGTCAAGAAAGCTTTTCAAAAAGAAGGCACAGCGGAGCTGTTGCGCACTTTGACAGGGGAGCTTCGATCTCTTGAAACTTTTAATATGGAATCCACGGAAGCCCTCTACCATGCCGTCAGTGAAAGGAGCGGGCTTTCATTCGGCCGGTTGATCCAGCCGACCCGCCTGGCCATAACCGGGCGGATGGGTGGCCCGGGCCTGTTCGAGATCATGGAACTACTGGGAAAAGAAAAGACGATCGCCAGGATGGAAAAGGCGATCGGCTATATAGAAAGTTTAAATTAGTGCTTTCTTAAAGGTTACTGTTTGTTGTCCTTGTTTTTTTGCACTTCCCGATCATCGTAACCCCGTTTGAGCATAAAAAACAAAACGAAGAAAACTGCAATGAGAATCAGGCCGATTATTAAGTTAAACAAAGCTCGCCCTCCTTTAATTGATATAAGTGTTTTCCGGGATAATTTCCCGGTTACCGGTGACAGACAATCAGCCCACTGCAGAGTTTAAAACAGCGGGCTGATTATTTTGTTATGGCTGCGGGACTAGGGATCGAACCTAGGCTTGATGAGTCAGAGTCATCCGTGCTACCGCTACACCATCCCGCATTGCATTGTATATTATACTGAAATAACCTGAGCTTAGCAAGGTTTGATCACCGGATGGGTAAGCCACCATTGCCGGGTAAGAATATTATATGGGTTAACACGGGTCCCTAAAAAGCAGGGCCTTCACCGGTAGTGGTTACTGCCGCCCGAATTACGCCCTCCCCGCTTTTTTTTGTAAGGTTTCCATTTACGGGTGGCTATGGCTTTGTCGTCTATAAGATCCTGGTAAACCTCGATCGTTCTCTCCGCGCAGTACCTGGAGGAAACCAGGGCGGCATTTTCATAAGCCTGCCTGCTCATCCTGTCATATAGCTCCCGATCTTTCAGAATGGAGAGAATCCCTTCAGTGAAGGCGGGAATGGAGGGATCGGTTAATATGCCGTCTTCACCGTGGGCCACCATTTCCGCCGGGCCGAAAGCGCGGATAGCGACCACGGGCAGGCCTGTGGCCTTGGCTTCGCCTATTACCAGGCCCTGCGTTTCTGTTACGGATGGAAAGACAAAGAGATCTGCGCTGGCGTAGCAGTGGACAATGGTCTGGCGCGGCAGGACTCCCGTGAAGATAACTTTATCGGCCAGGCCCATCTGGCTGCTCATTTTTCGCAGGTAGTTTTCCTGGGGCCCTTTGCCGACCAAAACCAGGCGTGTTTCGGGAAACTGCTCCTGGACAATCTGGAAAGACTTCATCAGGAAGGTAACATTTTTCTCCTTGCCGAGGCGGCCGACAAAAAGGAGCGCTTTTTCTTCCGGTTTAATGCCGTAGTTATCTCTCAGCCAGTTTTGATCGGCGCCGCTGAATTCATTAAGGTCAACGCCCGTGGGAATATTGACCAGCGGAGCTTCCACGCCGATCCTGCGCAGGTAATTGACGACCAGCTGCGACGGGGCAACTACCATGTTGCAGCGGTTGCAGAAATTGCGGGCGATGTTCTGTACTACCTGTTTCGAAGTTTTTTCGGCAAAAGGAAAATAGTGGACATACTGATCGTAGAGGGTATGGAATGTAAAAACCAGGGGTAGTTTATGGCGACGAGCAGCCCTTGCCCCCAGCCTTCCGAGCAGGAAAGGGGAGTGGGCATGGATAATGTCCAGCTCCAGATGCCTGATTGTAGCACCGAGATGGGTTGAGAACGGTATGGGCAGTGAAAAATCAGGATTGATCGGCCAGGGTACCGAAATAAAGCGAAATACTCCCTCTTCCTTAGGGGGATTAAGCATGGGGTAGTCAGGCCCGAAAATATATACCTCGTGCCCCAGTGATTTGAATTCCCGCGAAAACAGCTCAATTGATCTGACCACGCCGCTGGTATAGGGGCGGAAACTGTCTGTAAAAACGCCTATGTTCAATTGTCGTTCCTCCATGCTTTCTCGACCAGTCGATCGGATATACTCAAAGCCTCGGCTTTGCCTTCAGGATAGCCGTACATTTCAATCACTTCAATAGTACGATCGTAGATTGTTTTTAAGCGGTCAATGCGTGATTCGCTGAGGTTGAAAACTTCCGGCGAAGATCTGAAAACATCGGAAAGAGGGAGGACCCGGTGTCGCGACTCCCGGTCTACCCAGGTTATTTCGTAATTAACATCACTGATCCAGGCTTCACCGGTATCGTAATTCTTGGTTAAATCAACATCCAGCAGAAGGCCGTACTCGACATAAGGGGTGTTGTTGGCTGCTTCGTGCTGGTTGGAAATAAAGTTGCCCTGTGAGTAGACGGCCAGGGTAGCCCGTTTTGAGCCATCTTCATTTTCATTGAAAAACCATTCAAGAGGCTGAATGAACTTCGGGTGGCCGCCGATTACCAGGTCTGCGCCTGCGGCAGCCATTTCTTCGGCGACCTCGCGGAGGCGCCGGGGTTGTGGTTCATGACTGTGTTCGGATCCCCAGTGCGGGAATACCGCCACCAGTTCGGCCCCGTTTTGGCGTGCGGTTTCAATATCTTCGAGGACGGGTGTAATATCGGAAAAATCGGGAACAAGGTTGACGCAATACTCGCGGCCCTCGGGAACCCGGATGCCGTTAGTTCCGTAGGTGTAAGCAAGCAGGGCGATTTTTATCCCGTTTTTTTCAATAATCAGCGGGGTGTTCCGCTCATCCCAGCTTTTATAAGCTCCGATTGTTTCAGCCCCGAGTCCGCGGACATGGTCCAGCGTCACCATCAGGCCCTCGTAACCGCGGTCTAAAGCATGGTTGTTGGCAAAGGTGAAGACGTTAACGCCGGCATCATAAAGCGCTTCTGATAGCTCCTGGGGGGCGTTAAATTCCGGGAACCCCGTGTAACCCCTGACTCCCCACCCGGCAGAAACAATTTCCGGGCCTGCCTGCATGCCTTCCAGGTCGCCAACGGTGATATCTGCACTCTGCAGGTAAGGGGCAATTATCTCGAAGCTGGGGGTGAAATCGTAGCGGCCATCGCCTACATAGGCCTGCTCGATTTGTGGTATGTGGGCCATAATATTACCGGTTACGGCCAAGTTGACTGAGCGCAGGTCCGGCTCAAACACTTCTTCCTCGGGTTCTGGTTCTGGGGGCTCTTCTTCAGCAGACGGGGCTTCCCGGTCATTGACCAGGTTGGATAATGTCAAATCAAGCAGAGTTTCAGGCGGATATGCGTCACCTGTGGCAGTGCCGAAATAAAAGGAAAAGGATACCAGCAAGATTAATAAGGCAATAAAGTAGATGCGGCGCATAATATATAAGTCACCATCCTGTTTAAGTTTCTTTAAAAATAACCCCTGCCGGGTTTTAAGCAGTAAACCAGAGCAGGTTTATCCGTTTCGCTGCGGTTATCATGACAATTATAACATTTTGGGCCAGTTTTATGCTACGGTCGGCTCATAACAACAACAGCAGGCCCGGTTCGGCATCAAGGCGGCGTTACCAGTTTGCAAGCCAGAGGAGGGAGGAATGGAGCCATGGCCACACAGCTCCTTCCCCCCCTGCCTTGTTGAAGTCAGGGGAGTCGGAAGAGTAGCCTCCCAGTTCAGGGTGAGGGCCAAGGAGAAGGTATTTGCCTTCACCCAGGCGGCCGGCAATGACAGCCGGCTCGTCATTTATATCGTAGCGGGCCAGGACTTCGATTGTAACACTGCCGCCATATGGTTCAAAATAGGGCCCGTCGAAGTAGTAGAAGTCAAGAGACTGCTCAAAGCCTTCGTTGGCCGGGTGATCCTGCTCCAGGTTGAAGGCGGCAATTTCCCCCCAGCCCACGAGGCCGGATAAAGGGCCGACTCCCCTGCCGTCAAAAAGCTTCAGGGGGTATTCGTGGTCAGTGCCCTGCCAGCGTAGAATATCAGAAGCGTAATATGCGCCGGCACAACTGCCTACAAATAATCCGCCTTCTTCGATAAAAGCGCGTATATTGCCGTGATCGGCGATAAAATTCTTGTATTCAGCCGCAAACCCGCCCGGGAAGAGAATTATTTCAAAATGTTCCCTGAAATCCAGCATGGCGGCCTCCTCTTCGTCGAATACTGCGTAGTCGATCCCGTAATGGCTGAAAAAGTTTTTAAAAGCCTCCACGTTGACATCCCAGCTGCCACGGCCGCTGTAGATGCCGACACGTGGAATCGCGATCAGCTCTTCTTGTGCCGGTTCGGCTGCTGTATTGTCAGGTTCTTGTTTCAAATCCTGTTCCGTGTTTCCCGCGCCGTTTTCAGCGCCGGCCTTTTCCTCCCCGGTGGCCTGCCCTTCTGCCCGGCCCGGACCGGAAGGCTGTCCGGCACAGGAACTCAGAAGGAGGAGGGAGGCAAGGACAAATATTTTTAAGTATATTTTCAGAAGCGGCATTTTAAGCACTTTTAAATTACCTCCAGGTAAAAACCTTGCGAACAAAATACTTTACCGGTTCTGTTCAGTTAACCTGCAGCTGTGCGGTTAACTTCAGAAACGTGAACAGGTTCAAATACCATTATAACAATAAGCAGTTCACTTATATAGATATAAGGGCAAAAAAGCCTGTTTAACATCTCAAAGGGAGGCTCAAACCTTTACAAAAACAGGCCTCCCTTTTTTAGTTAACATAAGATGTATTATCGGAAGTTGCATAAGGTTTATTTTAACTTGTAGAACATCCTCCCCCCTAGATATTCCTGCGCCAGTGTTCCAATATTTCGGTAAATTTTACTCCGCATTGAGGACAATCAGCTTTGATACGCAGAATATAATTGCAGCTGCTGCATTTTATGGCCGGTATTCTGATTTTCTTCTGCCCGGCATTTTCTTCATCATCCAGCATAATACTTGGTTCAGGCATATCAGTTTTCTGCAGCCCGGGTAAGTATTCGGCCCCTGCGGGCTTATTAACACCTGCCCGGATACCTGAGCCCTTCTCAAGTACTCCTTCTCCAGCCGGCTCTCTTCTGCCTGGTTCCCCGGGATCAGTTTCAGCTTTATGACCAGGTATATTTTTCAGGCCCGTTTCGGCTTGTCGGTGAGCAGTTATACTTGTGCAGGCATGATCGCTGCACAGTGCGCTTTCAGATTGGTCAGCGGGAGAATTTATTTGTCCTCCACGGCTGAAAATGTTTTCATTTACCGTAATGCGCTGCTGTTGATCGCTTTTTACAGGCATTCCGCTGCGTTTGAGTAAATTGTCTGACATATAGGCGTCTTTATATTCATTGAATAATAGTTTAGTATACACCTGGGTAGCGGTCGAGTCCCTGTGGCCCAGGGCGTCCTGGAGCAGGTTAATGTCCCTGGTTTCCCGCATAAATTCTACGGCAAAAGTATACCTCAAAAGGTGAGGGTAAACATCCTTATCAATGCCTGCTTTACGGGCCAGGCGTTTGACCATTTCCCTTATATAGCGGTCTTTAAGCCGGGAACCTTCGAGGGTCGTAAAGAGAAACTCGCTTTCCTGCGGTTTAACCTGGCGCCATCTTTTAAGCAGCGTTAATTCCGGGCTGTCTATCCAAAGCGTGCGTTCTTTTGCTGCCCCGCTGCCCCTGATGCAGGCCTCCCCCTTTTCCCAGTCAAGATCAACGCTTTTGAGATTGATTATTTCACTGACCCGCAAACCAATCTTAAGCATCAAGCTGATTATACAAAGGTTTCTAAGCCCTGTTGGGGCCCTGGGATTGGGCTGTTTTAACAGGGCAAGCTGTTCATAGCTATTTAGTACCGAAGGTACCCTTTTCGGAGTGCTCATAGTTCACCATCCATTTAATACCAATTAACGGGCCTGCGGAACTAAGCACTAAATAATGGAATTATATTTATATTCTGAGTGATTTCCGCACTTTTGTCAAGTTTTGATTCCCATGCGCTTAAAAATACTTGACAAGCTTACCGTTATTAGGTAACCTTTATAAAAGCTGAATACCAACAAAGGCAATGATCGGAACTATTAGCAGGATGCGTCATTAACAGAGAGCCGCCGTTAGGTGCGAGGCGGCATGATAAATACTGTGAACTCCTCCGTTAGCCGCCAACCGAAATTGATCGGGTTAGATCAAAAATAGGCCTGGCCGGAGACTTCCGTTATTATAAAGAGTGGGCGGTAGATTTTATGCTGCTAAGAAGAGTGGTACCACGGAAATATACTTTCGTCTCTTAGGCGGAAGTTTTTTATTTCCTCTTCCCCGCCCTGCTCAAACAGATTCCATCTGCTCACGGCGCCCCAGGTAGAATCCGGATCTTCCCTCAGCCGTTAGCGAAGCAGTTTTCCCGGTTCGCGGGAGGTCAGGCAGCGGTGGCCGTCGGAGCCGCTGCTCCATACGGCAGAGAAGTGCAAAACTGTCTGGCTTAAAACTACCGGAAATGCACAGGCCGCCTGTGCCTGTCCGACAAATTTACATATTTGGTTTACAAATTATATCTGTTAATTTCAGAAAGAAACGGAGTGAATGCAATTGACGGGAAAAATTGGGTCGGAGAAGATTTACCTGTTTGACAGCACTTTGCGCGACGGTGAACAAACACCCGGTGCGCGCCTGAACTACGAAGAGAAACTTGAAGTGGCCAGGCAGCTGGCCCGCCTGGGTGTTGACATTATTGAAGCCGGCTTCCCTGTTTCCTCGCCAGGTGAAAAAAAGGCTGTCCGGGATATTGCCAGGGAGGTCAAAGGCCCGGTCATCTGCGGACTGGCCAGGGCTGTTCAGGGCGATATTGATGCTGCCTGGGAAGCGGTCAGGGAAGCTGAACGACCGCGCATTCATGTTTTTTTAGGGGCTTCTGATATCCACATGGAGCATAAACTGAAAAAAGATCCGCACCTGCTTATGGAACAGGCTGTTGAAGCAGTCAAATATGCCGGCCGTTTTACAAGCGATATTGAGTATTCCCCTGAAGACGCCACCAGGGCGCGGGAAGAATACCTCTATGAGCTTTTAGAAGCGGTAATTAAGGCAGGCGCGACAACAATTAACATTCCCGACACTGTCGGCTATGCCGTTCCCGAGGAATTCGGGGCCCTGATCGGGCGCCTGAGGGAAAACGTGCCCGGCATGGACAAAGTTATTATCAGCGTCCACTGCCATGACGATTTGGGGATGGCCGTGGCAAACTCACTTGAAGCTGTTAAAAACGGGGCCCGTCAGATTGAATGCAACATTAATGGCATTGGTGAGCGGGCCGGGAATGCTGCCCTGGAGGAAATAGCTGTAGCCCTGCGTATCAGGCAAAACCACTTCTCCTATTACACGGATCTCAATTTTTCTGAGATATACAGGACCAGCCGCCTGGTCAGCAAGCTGACCGGTATTGCTGTCCCGGTTAACAAGGCTGTGGTCGGCCTGAACGCTTTCGCTCATTCCTCAGGTATTCACCAGGACGGTATATTAAAGAATAAAGAAACCTACGAGATTATAGATGCTGAATTAATTGGCGGCAAGGCTGCCCAGATGTGCCTTACGGCACGCAGCGGAAGGCATGCGGTAATGGATCAGTTAAACAAGCTGAACTTCTCCCTGACTCCCGGGCAGTTGGAGACAATATACGGCTATTTTGTTGAGCTGGCTGATAAAAAGAAAGAAGTTTACCCGGAGGACATAGAAGCTCTTGTGTTAGACCACCTCTCTTTCACCGAACCGAGGTACAAGCTTGATTACCTGCAGACAATCAGCGGAAGCACCAGCATTCCGGCTGCTATCGTCAGGTTAAAAAAAGAGGACGGTGGTACCATAGAAGAAGTCGCAATCGGAGCAGGGCCTATCGATGCCGCTTACAATGCCATAAATAAGATAACCGGGCTGAGTATCGGACTTGATAACTACCGTCTCAATGCTGTCACCCAGGGACGCGACGCACTGGGTGAAGTCCAGGTCGAAATGTCTTACCAGGACCGCACAATAACCGGGCGCGGCACCAGCACCGATATCATCGAAGCCAGTGTCAAGTCCTACCTGAACGGTTTAAACAAGCTGCTCAGGATCAACGGTGACGGTGAAACAAGAAAGTAAAGCAGCGGAGTTAAAAGCAAACAGGAGTTTTCTTTTCAGAAATATTGTGATATAATGATCTACAAATTATACCAAAAGGGGTGATCATTTGGAGCCGCTAACTGATAAGCAGAAAAGGGTGCTCGATTTTATCGAGCAGGAAGTGGCAAAATGGAATTATCCTCCATCTGTCAGGGAAATCTGCAAAGCTCTTAATATCAGGTCAACTGCTACCGTTCACAGCTATTTGGACATCTTGCAGGAAAAAGGTTACATTTCGAAAATGGCGACAAAACCGAGGGCGATCAAATTGCTCAAAAATGCTGCAGGAGATCCTGAAATGAAATGCTCTTTTGCCCCCCTGGTCGGCAGTATTACCGCGGGACAGCCGATCCTGGCTGAAGAAAACAGGGAAGGCTACTTTCCCGTTCCCGAACACTTATCAACCGGCGAAGACTGTTTCGTCCTGAAAGTCTCGGGGGAAAGCATGATCGGCGCAGGAATCAATGACGGTGACTACGTGATCATCAGGCAGCAGACTACGGCTGAAAACGGAGAAATTGTTGCCGCCCTGCTCGATGATGAGGCCACGGTGAAGCGCTTTTACCGTGAAAATGGCAGCTACCGCCTCCAGCCCGAAAATGAAGCTTACGAGCCTATGCTGGTCAGCGAAGTAAAAATATTAGGTAAGGTAATCGGCTTATTCCGCAGGGTTTGATTAAGGCCTATGCAAAAGAACCTCTTTTATTACGGCCGGCAGCCCCTGTTTTTACCGGTTGAAGTAATATAGGGCTTAACCTTATCAGCCAGATCCTGCTCAACGACAGCGATAATTTCTATATGTTCATCCCTGTACTGAACACTTTGAAGATCACCCCGCTCCTGTAGTTCAGCATACAGCTTCCCTTCGCTGTAAGGGAGATATAGCTTTAAACGGCATCGCTGCTTGCTTAAAAAAGCGGCGATGTTTTCTTTTAAGGACTCCACCCCTTCCCCCGTCCGGGCCGATACGAAAGCAGCCCCGGGAAACTCCCGGGAAAGGTAAGCCCTCTGGGTTTCGTCATCGGCAAGATCGGTTTTATTAAAGGCCAGTATTTCACGCAGATGGTAGTCCGGGTCAATTTTGGCCAGGTGCTCACGGACAACCCTGATCTGGTTAACATGGTCAGGGTGGTTTAAATCAATGATGTGTAGCAGAACATCGGCTTCGGCTATTTCTTCCAGGGTAGCCTGAAATGCAGTGACCAGCTGTCTGGGTAATTTCTCGATAAAGCCGACGGTGTCAGTGAAGAGCACTTCCTTGCCGCTGTCGACTGAGCCCCGCCTGACCATCGGATCAAGGGTGGCAAAAACTTTGTCTTCAGTATAAAGATCAGCCCCGGTCATAGTATTGAGCAGTGTTGATTTACCTGCATTCGTGTAACCGACCAGGCTGATCACGCTAAAACGGTTTCGCTTGCGCTTCTGCCTGTGCAGTTGGCGCTGTTTCCTTAACGAAGTGATCTCTTTTTTCAGGTCGCTGATCTTGCGGCGGATAACCCTGCGGTCAACCTCGAGCTGGGTTTCCCCGGGGCCCCTGGTCCCGATTCCGCCCCCCAGGCGCGACAACTGGTTGCCCAGCCCGATCAGGCGGGGAAGCAGGTAATGCAGCTGGGCCAGCTCAACCTGCAGCTTACCTTCACGGGACAGCGCGCGGCGGGCAAATATATCGAGAATCAGGGCTGTCCGATCGACTACCTTAACCTCGATTACCCGGTCAAGGTTGCGAATCTGGGACGGTGAAAGCTCTTCATTAAAGATAACCATATCTGCATCATGCATTTGGACTAAAGCAGCCAGCTCTTCGGCTTTGCCTTTGCCGATATAATAAGCCCTGTCGGGCGTCTCCCTGTTCTGGATTACCTGATCGAGAACCAGGGCGCCTGCAGTGTCAGCCAGCAGGGTCAACTCTTCCATGGATTGTTCAATACCAGGACTGCTCCTGCCTGTGTTCAAGCCGACCAATATTGCTTTCTCCTTGTTATTCATCAGCCACCCCTCTCCGCTGTGAAATCTGCCTGATACTGAAAAAAAGACACCCTTGCCAAGTGTCTTTTTTTTTCAGTCTATAAAAACTTATTTATTCTGCGTCGTTTGCCGGAGCTTCTTCCCCGCCATTTTCATCTTCCGTCGTTCTCAGGTTAATGTTGCGCATCGGTATGATCGTAGAGACAGCATGCTTGTAAACAAGCTGCTGCTTGCCTTCTACTTCCAAAAGCAGGGTAAAGTTATCAAAACTGCGGACAACCCCCTTAATTTGATACCCGTTGACCAAAAATACCGTGGTTAACATGTTTTCTTTGCGAGCCTGGTTAAGAAAAGTATCCTGTAAATTAACTGCGCCTTTCATATATCTGGCTCCCTTCATTTCTGTTGCCTTCAGCTGTTTATATTCGCCCGTCACTGGGTTATATCCTTCACTTTCAGGTAAATATTTTCTGCAAGATCATTAAAAGATATCATTTCGTTAATTTCAACCCACTCGATCCGTTTTTCCCGGCGGAACCAGGTCAGCTGGCGTTTTGCAAAATTACGGGTCTGCTTCTTGATTTCGGCTACTGCTTCCTCAAGGCTCATTATCCCCTGTAAATAGCTCAACAGCTGCCTGTAGCCGAGAATCTGCATCCCGGGGCTTTTTTGATTGTAACCCCTGGCATAAAGGCCACGCACCTCGTCAAGGAAACCCTGCCCCATCATGGTATCGACCCTTTTGTCGATCCTTTCATAAAGCGCTCCGCGCTCCATGCTGAGGGCGAAATAGATCAAGCGGTACGGCGATTCGCGGTTTTTCGTCTGCGCAACCTGTTCGGAGATAGGTTTGCCTTCCAGGGCATAAACTTCCAGGGCCCTGGTAATCCTTTTCCGGTCATGGGGGTGTATTCTTTCCGCCGCCTGCGGGTCGATTCTTTTCAACCTGCTGTACAGGTAATCCAGGCCTTCAGCGCCGGTTTGCTTTTCTAAAGCAGCCCTTATTTCCGGGTCGGCGCCTTTCGGGCCGAAAGCAAAGCGATCGGTAACCGCTTTAATATATAGCCCGGTCCCGCCGGCCATGAGGGGCAATTTGCCGCCCTGCCAGAGCTGCCCGATAATCAGGTCAGCTTCCATTTGGAAGTCTGCCGCGCTGAAGCCCTGATCGGGATCTACAAGATCGATCAGGTGATGCTTAACCTGTCGCTGTTCTTCTGCTGCCGGTTTGGCGGTACCGATATCGAGGCCCCGGTATACCTGGGCCGAATCGGCGCTGATAATGTCGGTATTCAACCGGACGGCCAATTCCATAGCCAGGGCAGATTTACCAGTGGCAGTTGGTCCGGCCACAATCAAGAGCGGTATTTTGCCTGTTTTCGGTTCAGGATTCACTGGTAGCCCCCCTGCGGTGAAATCCCTTTTCCAGCTGGGCCCGGTCGAAACTGATCACTGTCGGCCGGCCATGGGGGCAGTATTCAGAACTGGGGGTGTTTTCCCAGAGTTCGAGCAGTTGTTCCATCTCTTCCCTGGTCAGGGCTTGTTTAGCTTTTACTGACCGGTGGCAGGCTATAGTTTTAAGAATCGTATCGCGGTAATCGCTCTCCGAATCATAATCAGCGGTGACCAGGCTTTCGAGAAGATCATAAAGCTGAGAGCTTTCAATGTCACGGCGCATCATAAAAGGCACAGACCTGATCACATAACTGTCTTCGCCGAGCGGTTCCAAACCGAAACCCGTTTCGCCCAACAGCGGAAGCAGCCGGGGCATCTCGCTGCGCCAGGTAGCCGGCAGGTTCAGGGTCATGGGCATTGTCAGCTGGACCCTTTCTTCTTGTTTGACACTATTTTCTGTCAGTTGAAGCTGATGATAATTAATCCGTTCATGCGCGGCATGCTGATCTATGAGCAGCAGACGATCGTCTTTTTGGACAACCAGGTAGCTCTGCAGGTATTGGCCAATCAGGCGCAGGCGTCCGGTTTGATGGTCTGAACCCTCTGCAGCAGCAGTTTCTGCCTGAGGCTGAAAAACAATTTTACCCAGGTCCCGTTTTCGGACCGTACTGCTTTCATATGGGGCCGTTTGATCAAAAAGGCGGGTTTCCTGCCAATCCCGGCCGGCTGCAGCAGGGCTACTGACTCCCTCGTTGACACTAAGCGGTCTCCTATCAGGCCAGTCAGGGAGTTTATGCTCACGCTGAAGGGCCAGCCTGGCTGTCCGGTAAACCAGGCTTTTAATGGTTTCAGGTTCCTGGAAGCGGATTTCTATTTTAGCGGGATGGACATTAACATCGATTTTTTCAGGCGGCACGCTCAGGAACAGGGCCGCCAGGGGATGGCGCTGCCTGGGCAGTAGATCGCTGTACGCTCTTTCCAGGGCGTTGACGATCACCGGGTTTTTGATCAGGCGCCCGTTTACGGCCAGGGTTATCCAGCGCCGCGAAGACCTGGTCAGATGGGGGGCTGAAGTATAGCCGGACAGGCTGCAGCCGCTTTCTTTATCGCTGCCTTTAAGCTTCACCATGGCTTCCGCCGTTTCGGTGCCGTAAAGGGAACCGATTGCATGAAGCAGTTTCCCGTCACCTGTTGAACTGAACAGGGTCCTTCTCCCGCTTTTCAGGGTAAATGCTGTCCCGGGGTGAGCGAGGGAAAGCTCCGACAAGAGGGCGCTGATCCGGGCTGATTCGACTGCATCCGCACGCAGGAATTTTAAGCGTCCCGGGGTATTGTAAAAGAGGCTGCGCACTTCCACCCTTGTCCCGTAGGGTGCGCCTGCTTCCCCCTGTTCAACCACGTCACCGCCTTTCAGGGCAATTAAAGAGCCGGAGATGGCATCTTTTGTCCTGCTGGTAACCTGTACCTGCGCTATGGCGGCAATGCTCGGCAGGGCCTCTCCCCTGAAGCCCAGGCTCGACAGGTGATCGAGGTCTTCCAGGAGGGTCAGTTTGCTGGTTGCAAACCGTTGGAAAGCCAGGGGCAGATCGGGTGCGCTGATCCCGTGGCCGTTATCTGTTACGCTGATCAGGCTCTTACCACCATTTTCCAATTCAACTTCAATTATTGTAGCACCGGCATCAAGCGCATTTTCAACCAGTTCTTTAACCACAGAGGCCGGGTTTTCAATTACTTCCCCTGCGGCAATTTGTTCTGCTGTATTTTTTTCCAGAACCCTGATTCTCATGATCTGGTTACCCCTCTCCCCCATCCGGCTGTTCAATATCCAGGAGCGCCTTCTGCAGCTCATATAGTTTCTGGATCGCTTCGAGCGGTGTGATCCGGTTAAGGTCAAGTTCTCTTAACTGTTCGACGATCTCTATTTCAGCCCCGCAGCCGGTAACCGGTTCGGTGACCATCGGCAGAAGGGTCAGCTGGTGTTCTGCAGCTGTCGACGCGGCCAGCTCGAGTTCAGTCAGGATAGCTTCTGCCCTGACCAGCACATCGAGCGGCACCCCTGCTAAGCGGGCCACATTTATACCGTAACTCTTATCCGCCCGGCCGGGGATTACCTGCCGTAAAAAGATTACCTGCTTACCCTTTTCTTTAACGGCCATTGTATAGTTTCTGATCCCCGGCAGCTCGCCTTCCAGGTTGGTCAATTCATGGTAATGGGTCGAAAAGAGGGTTTTTGCTTTAATTTTGCGGCTGATATATTCCAGAACGGAGCGGGCGATACTCATCCCGTCATAAGTACTTGTCCCCCTGCCAATTTCATCCAGAATGATCAGGCTGTCGGGTGTTGATTCTCTCAATATCTCGGCGGTTTCCTGCATTTCAACCATAAAAGTGCTCTGCCCCCTGCTCAAATCATCACTGGCGCCGACCCGGGCAAAGACGCGGTCGAAAAGAGGCATTTCAGCTTGATCGGCCGGGACAAAACTGCCCATCTGGGCCATGATTGCAATAAGCGCCGCGCTGCGGATATAGGTGCTTTTTCCGGCCATGTTGGGGCCTGTAATCACCAGAAGGTAATGCTGCTCTTTATAAACAGTAATATCGTTCGGCACAAACCTTTCGAAAGCAAGCTGTTCAACAACCGGATGGCGGGCCTGCTTAACAGCCATCCTTCCTTTATCTGAAAAATACGGCCGGCAGTAATTGTTGGTTTCAGCAGTTTCTGCCAGGCACTGGAGGCAGTCAATCCTGGCCAGTTCGAAAGCGGCGGATAGCAGGTTCCCGGTATAGGTGCCGATCTTGCTGCGTAGTTCTTCGAAGAGGGTATATTCAAGGGCGGCCAGCTTGTCCCGGGCCCCCACTATTTCCTCTTCCATGCTGTTCAGTTCTTCCGTGGTGTAGCGCTCGGCATTGACTAAAGTTTGTTTGCGGTGATACCCGGGAGGGACCAGCTCGAGGTTGGACCTGGTCACTTCAATAAAATAGCCGAAATTACGATTGTACCCGACACGCAGGGACTTGATTCCTGTCCGGGAACGCTCATTCTTTTCAAAATCGAGCAGCATGGTGCTGCCTTCGTCAGATATTGTTTTCAGCCTGTCGACTTCCTCGTTATAGCCTTCTTTAAACAACCCCCCGTCTTTCAGGGATAGCGGTGGTTCCTCAACAAGGGCCCGGTCAAGCAGGGTGATTAAATCTTCAAAAGCAGGCAGGCTGTTATTGATCTCCCTGATCAGGACGGGTTCGAAATCATCAAGGATTGTTTTAACCGGTTTTAGCTGAAGCAGGGTTTTCTTTAAAGCGACCAGGTCACGGGCATTGACTCGCTGGTAAGAAAGCCTGCTGCAAAAGCGTTCCAGGTCGAATACGTCCTGCAATTTTTTGCGCAGGTCTCTTCTCCGCAGGGGCTGCTGGAGTAGTTCGGAGAGGGCATCCAGCCGCTTTTCAATCTCAGCCTGTTCCAGCAGCGGTTGCTCGACCCGGCGTCGCAGCAGCCTCCGGCCCATTCCCGTCATACAGCGGTCGATTAGCCCCAGCAGGCTGCCCTGCCTGCTCCCTTCACGAATCGATTGGGTCAGCTCAAGATTGCGGCTGGTGATGCTGTCGATCGCCATGTTCTTATAGCTGAAGTAAAGCTCAAGCTGGTGGAAGTGTTTCCCTTCCCCTGGCAGCTGCTGGAGAAGCTGCAGGTAAGTGAGACCGGCTGCTGCGCTTGCAGCAGCCAGGGGATAGCGCTCCAGGTTCAGTTCCTGCCAGGTTTTTTCCCCCCACTGGGCGGCAATAAGTTTTTTTGCTTCAGCAGGATCGGGGATATGAGAGAGGGTTTCAATCAGGCCGCTGTTGTTAACCTTTACCTGGTCGCGGCACAGCTGCTCGAGGTCAGGGGAACTACACAGAATCTCTGATGGCTGCAGCCTGCGCAGCCGATCGGAAATTACCTCCCAGGCCCCTTCTCCATTATGTTCAGTTATTTGAAAATCACCGGTCGAGATATCGATTGCGGCCAGGCCGAAATAGCGATTATGCCGGTTAATTACCACGGCGAGGTAATTATTGCGGCTTTCCTCCAGCATCTCCTGGTCGGTTATCGTCCCCGGTGTCATAATTCTGGTTATTTCGCGACGGACCAG
The DNA here is from genome assembly GCA_007119965.1 of Syntrophomonadaceae bacterium. GTDB lineage: Bacteria > Bacillota > Dethiobacteria > DTU022 > DTU022 > T3SED10-7. The sequence continues at coordinate 20,353 of SKOR01000037.1, read as the reverse complement.
GCCTTTCGCCTGGGCGGCACTTTCAACCTGGTCGCAGATTACAACCTTGTAACCTTTTCTGAGCAGTTTGTTGAGGTATGTCTCAACAGCGTGAATCGGAACCCCGGCCAGGGGAATCGGGTTATCGCTGCCGCCGTCCCGCGTGGTGAGGGCAATATCCATCTCTTTTGCGGCCAATTCAGCATCTTCGTAAAACAACTCATAAAAATCACCGACCTGGAACATCAGTAACTTGTCGGGATGCTGTGCTTTAATCATTTTGTATTGTTCCATCATCGGGCTGATTTTGTTCAACTTCGTCCCCCCCTGCTGTGCGGACATAAGTTTGCTGCAGCACTAATCGACCGGTTCCCCGACCAGGTTCCAGGTGCGGGCTTCAGTTATTTTAACCCTGACCAGCTCTCCTGTCCGGTCTGTGGTGCTCCTGAAATGGACCAGCTTGTTGGTCCTTGTCCGACCTGCCTGGACTTCTGGATCATTCTTGCTCGGCCCTTCGACCAGGAGCTCAACCACCCGGTCAGTTAACAGGTCATTAAGTTCTTTACTGATCCGGTGTTGAATTTCATTTAAACGCTGCAGCCGCAATTCTTTTTCCCGGTAGGTGGTATTGTCCGGATAACTAGCCGCCGCAGTTTTTTTTCGCGGTGAATATATAAAGGAAAAAGCGTTGTCAAAGCGTGCCTTTTCGACGAGGTCTGCCGTGGCCAGGAAATCTTTTTCTTCTTCGCCGGGAAAACCGATAATAATATCAGAGGTAATTGAAACGCCTTCTATGGTTTCTTTTATTTTTCCGGCCAGGTTGAGGTAATGTTCACGGGTATAGCGGCGGTTCATTTTTTCCAGGATGCGGTTACTGCCCGACTGGACCGGAAGGTGGAAGTGTTCGCAGATCTTGTCCCCGTCGCGTACAATCTCGATCAGTTGATCTGATAAATCTTTGGGATGCGAGGTCATAAAGCGAATCCGGGCCAACCCATCAATGCGGTTTAACTCGGCAAGCAGGTCGGAAAAGGTCACTGCGCCGGGCAGATCCTGTCCGTATGAATTAACATTTTGACCCAGCAGGGTCAGTTCCAGGTAACCCCTGCGGGATAAATCGGCCGCTTCAGTAACAATGTCTTCCAGGGTCCTGCTGCGTTCCCTCCCGCGGACACTGGGAACGACACAATAGGAGCAGTAATTGTTGCAGCCGTATATAATGGGCAGCCAGGCTTTGAATGTCCCACTGTGAGCGACAGGAAGGCCCTCCCGCCCGGAGTAGTCTTCCTCAATATCGATAACGGTATCCCGCTGGCCGCCGGCCTGTTCAAGCAGGTCAGGCAGACGCGGCAGGGCATGTGTGCCGAAGACCAGGTCTACATAATGAAAGCGACTTCTGATATATTTTGCCGCCTCCTCCTGCTGTGACATGCATCCGCCGACTGCAATCATTAAGTTGCGGTTACTTTCTTTAAGGGCAGCATACTTACCAAGCAGGGAAGCAACTTTATCTTCAGGTTTTTTGCGCACGGCGCAGGTATTAATAATAATCAGATCGGCTTCTTCGGGCGCTGCTGCTGATATGTAGCCGGTATTATCTAAGATGGCGGCCATAACTTCAGAATCATGTTCGTTCATCTGGCAGCCAAGAGTCACTATATAGTACCTTTTATCCAAGTAATTAGCCTCCCGGTTACACCTTGCTTGCGTCCAATAATACTTATCTTTCGTTGTATCTGCTCAGCTGACCTGCAAGTCTCCGGCAGCTGTAATTAAAGATCCGGATCCGCCTGGAGCCATGAGCAGGCAACTCTCGTTTTAAGTTAATTTTGGGTTAATATCGGAGTCCAGCCAGTTGAAAAATACTTCCCATACTGTTTCGATGTGGGCGGAGAAGCGGTGGTCGGCTCCTTCAATTATTTTCAGCATCTTTGGTTCCGAGGCAGCCCTGTATAACAGGCGGGCATCTTCTGCCGGGACTGATTCGTCGGCGGAGCCGTGAATAATCAGCAGGCTGCAGGGACTGAGAGAAGCTGCGCTGTTAATAAGGTCGTGCCGCTTTAAATCGTAGAAGAAGCTTTTTTTCAGGTAAACCGCGCCGCCATCCTGATTTTCTATTGCCACCAGGCTGTCTGCCGGGCCGGTTACTTCCCCGCCGGCAAACCGGTTGAAGAGATCTTCAAGCCTGGCCACCGCCGACCACGTGCATACTCCTTTAATTGTCCTGTCGCGGGAGGCGTAGTTCAATACCGTGCTGCCGCCGAAACTTCTGCCGTTCAGGATCAAGGAAGTGTAACCTTTTTGCCTGCACCATGCGACTGCAGATTCAAGATCTCCGGTCTGACCGGACAGGGAAATATCCTGCCAGGTACCTTCGCTCTCACCGCACCCGGCAAAATCAAACAGCAGGGTGCTGAAACCGCGTTCGGCAAGGGCATCACCCATTTCAAGGGCCCGCCCCCCTCCCTCTTTAGTTCCTGTAAATCCATGGCAGACAATTACAACCGCACCGCGTCCTGTATCCCTCAAGAGGGCCGAAAGCTTCAGCCCTTTCTGGTTATCTATCGTAAAATTTTGCCAGGCAGTATTATTAATGATTATACCTCGCTTTACCGGGCCGGACGGTCATCGTTTTCGCTGGAAATATATGTATCCACTCTCCGGCGATTATGACTGCTGATCTTTGTGGACTTGAATAGCAAAATCAGGGCACATGTATTCGCATAACTTACAGCCAGTGCATTCATCCTTATCGATAAGGACCGGACTTCCGTCTTCGCCTGGTTTCAAGTTGTTTTTTGGGCAAAATTCAAAGCATATACCACAGTCCTTGCAGCGTTCATTGTATACTTTTAAGCTAAACTTTGCTTTTCCCATAAGTTATATTATCCTTTCTTAACGTAGTGAGATCAAGTAAACAGTATTATTTCATGATATTATTTCAGGTTTACTGCCCCCCGGGAGCAAAACTCCCGGCAGCAATAGCAGCGGATACAGCCGCTGTAATCTATATCGGGTACACCGTTAACCAGGCTGATAATTTGAGCCGGGCAGTCATCCCGGCATTTTCCGCACCCGTTGCAGGCCTGCGGGTCAATAATCGGGTAGGGTCTCCTTCTTTCGACCCACCCCCTGCACCAGGCCAGTGGAAAACGGGCAATAAACCTGCCTATTTTACCTTCTGCCGCTGTCCCCATGTCGAAATTCCTGATCCGGCTTTCCGCAAGGGACAGCCCACTGGTTACTATTTCAGACAAATACGTTCCGTATAGCGCTTTTTCCCTGGCTGCTGCCAGCGTCGTGACCTGCTCCGGTTTGAAGCCGGCTGTTTCAGCAGCAATTGTATCCAGGGCAACAGCATTCGGTGAAGCCATAAGCAGGCCCGCATCCCTGGGATTACCCTTGCGCGGACCGATTCCTTCCAGTGCGATCACCGCATCGATGATTGAAAGCTCCGGCTTAACGGCCAGGTACACTTCAACCAGCATTCTCGAAAAATCACGGGGCAGTGGAAAATCATAATGCATCAGCGCTTTTTTTGTGCCCACAATACAGCCGAATATATTTTTGACTGCCGCTGTCAGACCTGTAAGCGGGTGGGTTTTAAGTTTCGCAACGTTGATCACTACGTCCATTTCATCGAGTATTGCAGCCAATTCAAGTTCATACTTATTGCTATTACTATAATAGTCTTTCTTGTTGAAGCGGTCAAACGATATTAACGTTGAATTGGAACTTTCCGCTGCTGCCTGCATGCCCGTTATTCTGTAAGTCTTTTCAGGGCTGTCGTTGCCCGGGCTGTCACCGATAAAAACTATTCCCCCCGCTTCGCGGATAAGATCGGCTAATACCCTGATAATAGCTGGATGTGTTGTAACGGCCTCCTCAGGCTTGACTGCGGCTAGCAGGTTCGGTTTAAGCAGGACTTTCTGACCCGGTTTTACAAAAGTGGCGATGCCGCCCCACGGTTTTAACAGGTTCAGCAAAGAAGCCCTGACAGTATCAATATGGTAATTTTTACAGCGGTCAATTGAAACTATGTTTTTTTGATCTTCCTGCATCTGATAACTCCTTTTAACCGGCGCCATATTTGGTTCAGACCGGGAAGCGTCCCCTTTTTCTTCCAGTATATTATGAAAGATATTACGGCTAGCAGGGCCAGGATCACCACGGCGAACAACCAGGGCGATCTTTCGAGGATAGCCATTAATATATTTAGCGTTGCTCCCATAGTGCCGGTTAACGCTATGCTGGAGGCAATATATACGAAACTGAAAAGCGCGCCGCCGAGAAAGGTATAGACAACAAACAATATAAAATTCATATGCATAGCCCCGGCGGGAAAAGAACCAAAAGTGCGGGTAAAACCCCACAACTGGGCCATAAAAATAGAAAATAGGCCGTACCTGTCCCACAGGCGCATGATCCTGGATTTCTTTTTTTCAGCCCGGCCTTCCTCGGCTGTTTCCGGGTGATGGTGAAATATACCTGATCTGACAGCAGTCCCGACCATGCTTCCCAGCAGTCCTACCATGTAGCTGAAAATGCTGCCGAGGGTAATTCCGATTGTAGAGGCAAGCAGGAGAGACCAAAATGAAACGGTCCCCCTCAGGATCAGCGTTCCGGCGGTAAGCAGCACTATTATTGAGGCAAAAGGAACCCCCGCGCTTTCAGCAAACATGGCAGCTGCTATCCCGGTAGTGCCGTAACGGGAAATCAGCAGTTCAAGCAGATCATAGATCGGTTCTAATGTTTCTATCTGTTCGATCTGTTCTAAAGTTTCACTGTTACTCACCGCTTATTCCTCCACCCGGTTAGTCAGCAGGGCATACATTCCCCATATGCCTGCTTCGGGTTCAAGGCTGGCCGGCATTATTTTTAGGGGAGTAATTTCCACAGACGGCCTGATTGACTCTTTTTTAATTACGGCGGCAACTTTTTCCCTGTAATCGCTTCTGCTGCCCGCTACTCCACCGCCAATTACCAGGCATGAAGGGTTGAACAAGTTAATCAGGTTGGACAGACCCCGCCCGGTATTTTCTACTGCCCGCTCGATTATTTTTTGGGCCATGCTGTTTCCTGTATCCGCCTGTTCAAATACCCATGCGGTAGTAATCTCGCCGCCTTCAACCTCGTTTTCGTTCCACAAAGCTTTGGCGCTGCGGGCAATAGCGCTTCCGGAAGCCCAGGTTTCCAGGCAGTCATATTTGCCGCATTTACAGGGCCTGCCTTTGCCGAAGGGTTTAATATGCCCGATCTCTCCTGCAAAACCGCTGCTTCCGCGGTAAAGTTTACCGTCTAAGTATAAGCCCCCCCCAATCCCGGTGCTGATGGTGACATAAACTACATCACGATGGCCTTTGGCCGCTCCGTAAATAACTTCACCGACTACGGCAGCATTGGCATCGTTTTCGATCAGGACAGGGCATTCAAAAGCTTCTGACAAAAGCTCGCCGAATGGGACGGGACTGGTCCAGTGCAGGTTAGGGGACTGGTAAACCAGGCCGCTTTTATGATCTAAAAAACCGGCAATGCAGACCCCGATTCCCCGGGGCTTGCTGTCGGCGGCCATTCCGGTTGCGCTGAACCCTTTACCCAGCAGGGATTGGATTGACCCGATAATATCACCCGGTTTTTCGGGTTTGGGCGTGGCTGTTTTTTCCCTGAACAAAATGCCGCCTTTATCGTCTATCAACAGCAGCAGTATTTTGCTTCCACCGATATCAACAACGCAGTAGTTTTGATCACTCATTACACTTACTCCTTTTTACGGTTTTTCGGATGAAAAGGCAATCTTTTTTTCATACAGGTAATCTTCGTAAATATACATTAACTCTTTATCAAAGAGAGTCCGCTTTAAATCAACAGTTACCGCCCGGACCGATTTCAGCAAATCGGCGGCCTCTTCATCAGAAAGGTCGATACCGTATTCCACAAATTTCATCTTGATCGCTTTTGAGCCCGAATGTTTGCCGATTACAATTTGTCTTTCCAGGCCGACATCTTCAGGTTTAAATATTTCATAGGTTTCAGGGTGTTTAAGGACCCCGTCAGCATGGATGCCCGATTCATGGGCAAAGGTATTGGCCCCGACAATTGGCTTGGACGGGTAAAGCTGCCGCCCGGAAGCCCGCGCCACATATTCGCAGAGGTTGCGAAAATCTTTAGTTTGCATGCCAAGGTTAACATCGTAGAGATGCTTCAGGGCCATGGCTACTTCTTCGAGCGCTGCATTGCCGGCTCTCTCACCCAGCCCGTTTACAGTTACGCCCATAAACCGGGCCCCTGCTTTTAAACCGGCCAGGGTATTGGCCGTCGCCATGCCGAAATCATTATGGGTGTGCATTTCTATATCCATGTCGGTTTTTTCGATCAACTCGGTTATAATGCGGTGGGTTTTAAAAGGCTCCAGGACACCGATCGTATCACAAAACCTGAGCCTGTCTGCCCCGGCCGTCCTGGCCTCCCTGGCAAACCGGACCAGGAAATCCATATCGGTGCGGGAAGCATCTTCGGCATTGACAGAAATGTAGAGGCCCTCTTTTTTGGCGTATTCCACGGCCGCGATCATATTCTCGAGGACCCATTCCCTTGAAGTCCTCAGCTTATGGGTAATATGGATGTCTGATGTCGATATAGATATGGCCACTGCGTCCACGCCGCAGTCAACAGAGTGTTTTATATCCTCCAGGTTGGCCCTGTTCCAGGCCATGATACTGGCCTGGAGTTTGTAGGAAACTATTTCCCTGATAACTTCTTTTTCATCTCCACCCATAACGGGAATCCCCGCTTCGATCTGGTGCACACCAAGATTATCGAGCATCTTGGCAATGCGCAGTTTTTCCCTGTTCGAAAATACAACCCCGGCAGTCTGCTCGCCATCGCGTAAAGTGGTGTCCACCAGCATGGGCAGCTTATTAATTAAGGCATCCTGAAAACGTTTCATCTGTACATCTCCCCGCATGTATATTTTTCTTTACCTTACACAAATGTAATTAATTGAGCTGTTAAATGTAAAAATTATAACTGCTCAGTTAACCTGCAGATCCGGATCAATTTGGAGGCCTGTGCAGGCACTCTATACTACAGGCCCTGCAGATAATAGAAATCAGCCGCGTAAAAAGCAGCTGAAAGCGCGGGCTGGCGCCGGGAATGATTCTTGCCCCATGTTACCCCATGCGCAGCTCTTCAGAACGTTTTGTCGCTTCCCTGACGGCTTTAATCAGGCAGCTTCTAAACCCGTTTTCTTCAAGAATAAGCATTGCTGAGCTCGTCGTGCCGGCCGGTGAAGTAACAATATTGCGTAATTCTGCTGGGTGCTGAACGTTCGAATCAAGCATTTTCGCAGCCCCGATTACATTTTGAATGACCAGTTTAGAGGATACATCCCTGCGTATGCCGACCGATACGCCTGCATCGATCATGGTTTCAATAAACAGGTAAACATAGGCCGGGCCTGTGCCGCTCAAGCCGGTCGCCGCATCCATTAAATTTTCCGGCAGGCGAATGGTCATCCCCAGTGGTTCCAATAATTTTTCTACTTCCCTGCACTCATCTTCGGTTACCGCATCGCCGGTGCTAATTACGATAGCGCCTTCACCGATCAGGCAGGGGGTATTCGGCATTAATCGCACTACTTTAGTTCCGGAATACAGGCAGCTTTCAATGTAGTTGATCGTGATCCCCGCGGCAATTGAAGCGTAGATCTGCCCGTCTTGGACCATCGGTTTGATTGCATAGAGCAGTCCTTCTGTATCCTGTGGTTTTACAGCTAGGAAGATAAACCTGCAGTGAGGAATAAATTCATCCAGACTTTCAGCGCTATTAGCGTTGACTTCTGAAGCAAGCTGCTTTTTTCTTGCTTCATTTAAATCATAAAGGTATACCGAGGCCGGATCGATGCCTCCCCTGCTGATCATTCCCCTGGCCAGGGCAGAACCCATGGCGCCGCAGCCGATTAAACCGATATTATTATTCTCCATAACAATTCTCCCTTAGCTGAGATCTTAGAAAATATTCTATCTGAATCATAACTTGAATGCAAGTATATCATAAGGAAGACAGCTTTTAATGCCCTGCTTTTAAAAAGTACAGGCCGTTTACCGGTAGTTTAGCTCTTTGCACTTCATCAGCAAACAAACCGGGGCTTAAACCTGCTGTTCCCGCCAGCCAGGCTCTGCCCGTAGATTTGAACAAAGCCCAAAGATAAACGAAAGCGGCTACCCGGCAGTAACCGCTTTCTGCTTGTATGCATGTAAAGCCGCATTTGGCGCCTGTTATTTCAGGGTTTCGGTTTTAGCAGCTTCCAGAAGATCGCGTTCGTAGCGGAAGCAGCTCTGCGCTTCCGTGGAAAGGCATGAACTGCCTTCGACGATCATCGAAGTAATATTTCTGCCCACGCCCGGACCGAGCATCAGGCCCTGGCCGCACATACCCACGGCAAGGATTAAACCTTCAAGTCCCGGCGCGTAATCGATTATCGGGACACCGTCAGGCGTCATCGGGTAGCAGCCCCGCCAGATCCGGCGGATCAGCAGGTTTTTAAATTTGGGAATCAGTGAAATCATCCTGCTGGCCAGGACGGGTAAAAATTCGGAAAGCGATTCACGATCGGTACCTGGAAAAAGTTCTTTTGGCGTATAGCAGAATATTATCTGCCCTTCTTTGTTCTGGCCAAAGTAAAAGTTTGCTGTTTTCCCTTCGGGGCCGGGGCGCAGGTCAACAACCAGGGGCTCCAGAAAATGATCAATCGGCGCTGAGATGCCTGCTTCGTGTGAATCGGGAGTAACCGGTATATCAATACCGAGCAGGGGCCCATGTTCTGCCGCGTCAGATCCAGCGGCCAGGACAACCCATTCGGCGTTATAAGTGGTTCTGTCGGTTTTAACTCCCGTTATCCGGCTGCCTTTTCTCAGGTAACCGGTAACCCGCTCGTTAAAGTGGTATATCGCGCCATTTTTTTCCGCTTCCCTTTGAAAAGCGATCGGGGCCAGGATAGAAGATACCTGGCCATCTTTGGGTGAATAGGTCCCTCCTCGCAAACCTTCAGGGTTAACACCCGGGATTAGCTGCTGCACCCTTTCGGGACTGACCCAGTCTATTGTCATGCCACACTCTTTTTGGTATGGGATTAAACCTTTTAAGGTCGCCTCTGTGCCGGAATCATAGACAGGAAAACAGTAACCGCCCGGTTTCCACCCGATATCAAACCCGTATTTTTCTTCCCAGGTTGAAAATATGTCTATGCTGAACAGGCAGGTAGAGATTTTACCCGGGTCTGAATGCGTTGCCCTGACACCGCCGATAGCTGTTTTGTTTTCACCCTGGCCTGCAGAAGGGCGCCTGTCCAAAACCAGAACTTTCAACCCTGCTTCAGCAAGCTGGTATGCTGTGGGGTTGCCTACGCTTCCACAGCCGACGATTATGGCATCGTAATGATTATTAACCGGCATTGTCAGCCTCCTCTGTTCCTTCTGCCCGATCAGGTCCTCCACCGGCAATGAAATCACCGAGATGAACCTCGGCAACCAGGGGCCTGTGCGTAGGCATGGTTACTTCAGAAAGTGGAATGCCTTCCTCCCTGTACAAACGCAGGATCAGATCGTTGCAGGTTTTGCCGTTACAACCGCCAAGACCGGCTCGGACAGCAGCTTTTAGCTGGTTCATATCACGCACTCCCGAGCGAATGGCCTGAACAATTTCACTTTTCCGGATCCTTTCGCAGCGGCAAATAATCGGGTCTTCATCAAGATCTGGTGCAGGGTCGAGCGGAAGGCCTTCTTCAATTTCACGGATCATAAACCCTGCCACCTGCAGCTTATGCTCATAAGGCACCTCTAATAGCAGCAGTCTCCTGCTGTTCTGAGATTCCCGTTCTTTATAGGCGATAACCTTCCCTTTGCCGACTACGTTACCCTCCATGTCGGTGGTGGTAACTTCGCGGCCCAGGGGAATAATATCATTAACAAACTCGTAGGGCATTACCAGCAGGGATTTTTCCCGGTCGGGATCGTAATCATTGATAACCAGGTTGATCGCCAGGCCCGGGCAGGCCAGGACACATTCCCCGCAGCCGATGCACTGATCACCATACTCGGGCAGGCTCAGAATCGAACCTGGCATCGTAATACATTTGTTAGGGCATGCTTCGATACATGGATTGCAGGGAATTTCCTGCATGCAGCGAATTAGCGGGTATACGGGAGCCTCCGAATCTTCCGCTGTGAACGGTTTGCTTTCAGCAGAATGCTGCTTCAATGTATCGCCGAATGCTTCCCAGTCACTGGGCACGGGAAGATCAATTCCCATATCCTGGGCAATTCTGCGACCAATTATTTTTCCTGAGAATATGGCAGCAGAGGCCTCTGCAATTTCCATGGCATCCCCGGCGGCGTATGTATCGATACCGTATTCCTGCGCTTTTTGGAGCAGTTCGTTCACAGGACTTAAACCGACAGCCATTAATACAGTATCGACCTCAAATGTGCGTTCTGTTCCGGCGATCGGTATAAATTTATCGTCAATTGCAGCGATAACCACTCTTTCCACATTCTCTTCGCCTTCTATGCGCAGCACAGTGTGCGATGTCATAACAGGAACGCCGAGACGCCTGATTTTATCTTCATGGACCTTGTAGCCCCCACACCTGGGCAGGGCCTCAACGAGGCCGACAACATCGATTCCTGCCTGGAGGGCATGATATGCACCGATCAGGCCGACGTTACCGCCGCCGATAATAAAGAGCCTCTGTGCGCACTTGACCAGGTCTCTGTTGACCAGGGTTTGAAAAGCGCCTGCACCATATACACCGGCCAGGTCAGCTCCCGGAAAAGCAAGGCTCTTCTCCCTTGCCCCTGTTGAAAAGAGGACCTTTTTCGCTTCAACCAGTTTGTAAGTGCCGCTGCCGGCGACGCCGAATTTACCGTCACTGAAAACACCGACTACAGTTGAATTAAGCAAGATATCGATTGTCGGCAGTTTACACAGGTCACCGGACAGGATATGGCCGATTTCGACCCCGCGGGCCCCCGCATAGCAGTCGGCAACAGAACCGAAAAAGTTATGGGTCTGCAGGCTCAGTTTCCCGCCAAGCTCCTGCTTATCATCTATGATTAAAACTTTAACGCCGGCGTTGCCCAGTTCAATCCCTGCGCTGATTCCTGCCGGGCCGCCTCCGATTATTAATACATCAACCTGCACCGTTTCAGGCTCTACAGTCATCTCCCGGGGATTTTCGACATCGGACAGAACAGGGGGTCCTTCAGCGCTCAGCACAGCCATACCGGGTGTTACGGGCGTCATGCACCCTTTGACCGGTTTTCCGTCGGCAACAACCATGCACTGTGAACACTGGCCGTTTACGCAGTAAACGCCCTGGGCCCCTCCATCGCGGTGGTGGTGTCCGAAAACGGTAATACCGGCAGCGTAAAGGGCAGAGGTGATCACTTCACCTTTCCTGGCCAGGTATGTTCGGCCATTAAAAGTAAACTCCAATTGAACTCCTTCCAGCGGAGGGAGAATCGGGTGGTTCTTAATCCGGCGCAGGCTGGCCTGCTTTCCGGCTGCCTTTGGTTCAACAGATGCGGCAGTACTTAGCAGTAATTTCGGTTTTTCAGCCAGGGACTGCATCCAGGTACCCTGCCGCAGTAGAAGGGCATACTGCAGGTAATGCTCGGCAGTGGCGCATAAAATCGGCTGTCCGCCGCTGCTGTTTATGTAATCATCAAGCAAACTTTTGCGTGTTTTAGGGCTGAGTGTAAAATAGAACCGCTCTTCGCTGCCGTCAGCGGTTAAACCGGCAATGCTATTAAGCGTAACCGGGGAAGTGCCTTCAGGAAGCTCTGCCGGAACTCCGGAGTCAAAAGTAATTATTTGCCGGCCCCTGAATTCTTTCAGTTCTTTTTCAGCCGCTGCGCAGCGCACAGCAATACCCCTGTTTTCCAAAACGCGCGCCGCTTCCGCCAGTATATTTAACACCACAGGCTCTTCCATGGTCAGGGACATCAGGATATGCAGCTCAGGCAGTCTGTCCAGGTAAAGGACCGGTGCGTCATCGTCTGCTGACGCTACGGTAAACATGCCTGTAACCGCAGCAGGCAGCTTAACTTTAAGTTCAGGCCTGCTCTTCAACCAGGCTGTAATATCAAGCGCCAGGTCCATACCCGGGACAGGGCGCTTTTCAGGTTTATAAAATGACTCTAAAACAGGGGTGCGCCCCTGCAACGGCTTCCTGTATTCCTGCCAGGCCCTGAAAGGGCCGTCCTGTCCCATATTCGGTGTGAGCAGGGCGATACTGTCCGAATCGAGGCCGCAGTATTCGAGCAGGTCCCGCGCGGCAGCAAACCTATTCTCGCCCAAATCGCCCCCGCGGTAATACGGGCAGCTGGCCCTGTCTCTGCAGACTAAGGCTGCGCTGTTTGCGCCCGCAGTCAGGGCATAGAGCAGTGTTGATATGTGAATACTGCCGATACAGCTGACCCTGACAACGTGCCCATCAGCAGCGGCAGGCATCGGGGAGCGCGGGCAGGCAAACACAAGGTCTTTTCCGGTTATATCTTCTTCAAAGAGCAGCGATTCATAATCAGTGAGAGCGCCTGTTGTTTTCTGTTTGATCGCCCCCGTGGGGCATGTACCGGGGCATACACCGCAACCTACGCAGGCATCCTGGGAAATCTGCGCTGTTGAGAGGCCGTTTTTGTAGATCACAACCCTCGGGATAGAATAGGGGCAGACTTCTTCACAACGCCCGCAGCCCCTGCACAGTTCAGGTTGGACAGAGCAGGTCGGAATATCAAAGCTGCGGTTCCAGATATTTAGCGTGCCTTCCTTCTGTTCAAAAGGAATTGCGCCGGTCGGGCAGACATAAGTGCAGGCCCGGCAGCCGGTGCAGCTGTCAGCTACCCCGTCAGGACCCGGCCCCACCTGCTTGTCGATGCCCCTGCCCAGGGTCGATATTGCGCCCGGGCCAAAATCCTGGCAGACCCGTGTACACAGGCCGCACATTACACATTTATTATCATCTTCACCGGGGGTCGTAAATGCAGTGGTGTCAATCCCCTCAAGCCTGGCCATAGCCCTGACCTCTTCTGATTCCGGGCATTGGGCCAGGTAGAGTTCAAGCAGGCTCCTGCGGGTTTTTAAGACATCTACCGTCCGGGTGGAAACAATCAGGCCGTCTTCTGCAGGGTAGAGGCAGGAGGTAACTATTTTTGTGCTGCCGTTCCATTCTTTTTTTGTTATCTCGACGACACAGAGCCTGCAGGCCCCGCTGGGGGTTAATGAGGGATGGTTGCACAACTGCGGGATTTGAATCCCCAGTTCGTTCAGAATGGGTAAAAGCATAACCCTGTTTTCGGTTTCTACTGTCCGTCCGTCAACAGTTATATTAACCTTATCGCTCATATTTTTCCTTTCTTACTTAATGATGCTTACTGCTTCAAAGGTACAGGTTGCTTTGCAGATTCCGCACTGGTTGCAGAGCTGTTGGTCTATAATATGCTTCTCTTTTTTATCGCCCTGAATTGCTTTTTGAGGACAGGCCCCGGCACAGCGCCGGCAGCCGGTGCATAAATCGTTGATTTCAAAATTAATCAGGCCCCTGCAGACTCCTGCCGGGCACCTTTTTTCTTCGATATGGGCCAGGTATTCCGCCCTGAAGTGGGCCAATGTGCTGCGGACGGGGTTTGGGGCAGACTTTCCAAGCCCGCATAATGATCCCTGTTCCAGAACGTCAAGCAGTTTTTCAATATCTTCAATATCACCTGAGGCGCCTTCACCCCTGCAGATTTTTTCCAGAACAGCCAGCAGGCTCGACAGCCCGATCCTGCAGGCCCCGCATTTTCCGCAGGATTCCTGGGTTAAGAAGTCAGTAAAGTAACGGGCTACATCTACCATGCAGGTATCTTCATCCATTATGATCATCCCGCCGGATCCCATCATCGAACCTTCGCGGGTAAGTGTGTCGAAATCAACGGGCAGATCTAATTTGCTTTCAGGCAGGCAGCCGCCCGAGGGGCCTCCTGTTTGAACGGCCTTAAACTGCCTGTCCGCCAAAATGCCTCCGCAGAGGTCGTAAATCACGCTCCTGAGCGTTGTCCCCATCGGAACTTCTACCAGGCCCGTGTTTTTAACCTTGCCGACTACCGAAAATACCTTGGTTCCCGGGCTTCCCGGGGTACCGGTGGCGGCAAACCATTCTGCTCCATGTTCGATAATAGCGGGAATGTTGACCAGGGTTTCGACATTATTGAGAACAGTCGGTTGATCGTAGAGTCCCCGTTCTGCTGAACGGATATATTTCGCCCGCGGCTCTCCGACCCTGCCCTCGATTGACTGCATCAGGGCTGTTGATTCGCCGCAGATAAAGGCGCCGGTCCCGCGGTTAATGGTAATGTCAAAAGAAAAGCCGGTTCCGCCGATATTACTGCCCAGCAGGCCCGCTCCGCGGGCCTGGTCGATAGCGCCCTGGAGATGTTTTAAGGCCCGCGGATACTCCTCGCGGACATATATATAGCCCCGGGAAGAACCGACGGCATAGGCGCAGATGATCATTCCCTCAATTACTGAATGCGGGTCGCCTTCCATAATGCTGCGATCCATAAACGCCCCCGGGTCACCTTCATCGCCGTTACAGATTACATAGCGAATATCCGCTTTAACCGAAGCTGTAGTCCGCCACTTCCTGCCGGTGGGGAATCCTCCCCCTCCCCTGCCGCGAAGGCCGGAATTTTCAATTTCATCGATAACCTGCCCCGGTTCCATTGAATAGAGAGTTTTAAAAAGGGCACTGTAACCGCCGTGCACAATATAGTCGTATATATCCAGGGGGTTAACTGTCCCGACATGGCGCAGGGCAATCCTCTGCTGCCCGGCAAAGAAAGGTATCTCGTCGTACCTGTCGATACCCCTGTCCGTATTTGGGTCGTGATAAAGCAGTTTTTCTATTATGGTCTTATTGATTACCGTATCCCGGATCACGTCCCGGGCGTCATCAACAGTGACCCCGGTGTAGAATAGATTATCGGGGGAGATGATTACCAGCGGTCCCTGCTCGCAGAAGCCCTGGCAGCCGACTTTTTTGAGCACGGTTTTCACGGGAATATCGAGGCCACAGGCTTCAAGTTCGCGACTCAAAGCACCGGCAACTGCCAGGCTGCCCTTAGCCAGGCATCCTGTCCCGGCACAGACCAGTATCTTTTGTTCGTCTACTGGTGATCTTTTGCTGATTGTTTTATTAAGTTCCAATAACTCTTCGGGTGAATCTATCCTATCGGTAATTACGGCAGGCGTCTCTTCGTCGCTCCCGGGCGGGCCGGCAGCCTTCCGTTCGGCAGAACAGCATTTTTTTACTTCTTTCATCAGCTTTGATGAGTTTATGCTGCCGTGGTAAACCCCGTCTATAACCACTACGGGAGCCATAGCACAGGCTCCGACACAGTGAACGGAATTTAATGAAAACTCGCCGTCTTCGCTGGTTCCGCCGGCAGAAACACCGAGCTCTTCCGAAAGCTGGCTCATCAGCACACCTGCGCCCCTGATGTGGCAGGCGGTTCCTTCGCATACATCAATTTTATGTTTTCCGCGGGGTTTTAAAGAAAAGGACTTGTAAAATGTGGATACTGAGTAAATCTGAGAGAGGGGGATGTTTAATTGTCCTGCTACTTGCTCTATTGTTTCTGAAGGAAGGTAACTTAACTGGGCCTGAATATCCTGCAAAATCATGATCAGGTTGGCGGGATCGCTGTCGTGCTGCTTGATAATCGAATCGATCTGCGTTGTATGGTTGTTCATACCTTATTCCTTTTTTTTATTGGACTGCTGAAATATCTCCTTTTGCACACAAAAATTATATCATTGACTGTTTAACGCTGTCAACGATATAGATAAGATATCTTAATAATGATTATAAGAGTGTTTATTAGTTGTATAGCCCTACCGGTGCCTGGCCAATAAAGAGCCAGGTTCCAACAGGCCTTTTAGCATACCCGACGAAATTCCTTCGCGAATCCTTCACCAGCTGAGTTTCCGCCACCACCTCCGGATGGCTTTCGCCCAACCTCAGTTCGCTACTGCTCTTTCGTGCTGCCTGCCCGGAATTTAATGACCCTGGGGCCTTCAATTCCCGGTTCACACAGCCGCCTGGTTACAGGTAATATCCCTAACACGGATCCTGGTAAGCCCTTAACCAACTTCGGCCTTCCCTGCAAACCAGGTCTGGTTCGCTATCCAGTCTCTCGGAACCTGGGGTACTATTATTGATCCGTAATTAAAATTTGTCAATACCTTTTGCAATATTTAAATAATTATCTTTTCCCGGCCCGCTTATTTTTGTTGACGAGGCTCAGTTGAACCGGCATTTGACGTGTGGCGGAGCAGCTTTAATGGCCGGTGAAACAAAGGCCGGAGCAGGCCGGCCCGCATGGACGCGGGCCGCCGGGACCTGGGCGGCGGAAGGCGAATGTCCCGGGCAGTCTGGGCGGAGGACTGCAGTTGAACTGCTGCCGCTACCTGCAGCAGAACCAGCTAAAGTCGGCAAACTGACCCCCACTGAATCAGACACGATTAATCAAAGCTCTTCAGATACTGCCTTGGCCTGGCTAAAGAGTAACAGGTAGTCGTTTCCACCGGCTTTTGCGCCCGTACCCGACATATTGTAGCCCCCGAAGGGATGGACCCCGACCAGCGCTGAAGTGCTTTTACGGTTGAAATAGAGGTTGCCGACATGAAAGTCCCGGCGTGATTTCTCCAGTTTGGACCAGTTATTTGAATATACCGATCCCGTCAGCCCATATTCTGTATCATTGGCCACATCCAGAGCCTGGTCAAAATCCTTTACTTTGATCAACGACAGCAGGGGGCCGAAAATTTCCTCCTGGGCCAGGCGGGCCCGGGGTTCGATACCTTCAAATATGGTCGGTTCAACATAGTAGCCGCTTTTATTCAGCCTGCTGCCTCCGCACAGGATTCTTCCTTCACTGTTTCCGATTTCAACATATTTTAGAAACTTGTCAAGGGCGGCCTGATCAATCAGCGGGCCCATAAAATTTTCCCTGTCCTCTGCCGGCCCGATCCTGATTGCTTTGGTCTTCTCAACAAGCTGCTGTACAGTATAATCGTAGATCTTTTCATCAATTATTGCTCTTGAACAGGCAGAACATTTTTGGCCCTGGTAACCGAAAGCAGAGGCTATAACACAGGCGACTGCAGAATCCACTTCGGCTTCGCTGTCAATTATGATCGCATTTTTACCGCCCATTTCAGCGCTGATCCGCTTGATCCATTTCTGCCCTTCCCGAATCTTGTTTCCCTCTTCCACGATATACAGGCCCACTTCCCTCGATCCTGTAAAGTTGATAAACCTGATCCCGGGATGGCTGACCAGGTAGTGACCGATATCGCTGCCGCTGCCGTAAACAAGGTTAATCACCCCATCGGGCACACCCGCTTCTTCCATTATTTCCATAAACTTCGCTGCAACTACGGGTGTGTTGCTGGCCGGCTTGAGAACAATTGAATTGCCCATCACCAGGGGCCCGACTGTCATCCCGGTTAAAATGGCCAGGGGGAAGTTCCAGGGTGAAATAACCACACCGACACCGAGCGGTATATAGTACAGTTCATTGTCTTCCCCTTTAATCCGGGCTAACGGCTGCCTTTCAGCCAGTTGAAGGGCCCTTATGGCATAATAATCAAGGAAGTCAATCGCTTCGGCAACGTCTCCGTCAGCTTCGACCCAATTCTTACCGTTCTCCAGGACTATAGCTGCCGTCAGTTCGGCTTTACGTTTACGCATTAATGCAGCCGCCTTGAACAGGTAACGGGCCCTGATCCCGGGGGAAACCAACTTCCATTCTTCAAAAGATTTTGAGGCAGCCCGGATCGCCCGTTCGGTTATTTCCCTGTTGGCACTGAAGGCGTAACCTACAACCTCGTCCGGGTTTGAAGGATTAATCGATGCGAACTTATCGTCGCTTTTTACCTTCTTGCCGTCAATTACCAGTTCATATTCCCGGCCATACTCATTTTTAGCTTTTTTGATTGCCTGCAGCATGGCGTTCTGGTTTTTTTCATCTGAAAAGTCTGTCGGAGCTTCGTTCTTGAAATCAGGAATCATTTTAAACCCTCCATGAAATTAATGGTATATTCTAATTTAGACAGTCTGAAAGTATCCCGTGATTGTTTAGTCAGGGCAGCGTTGGCAGCCCGGATTAAAGCCATTACTTACAATAATTCTTATAATAAGTAAATAGACGTTCTATCTGTTTGTTGTCTAATAATATGTTCTTCATTGAAACACTCGATCCTGCCTGAAAAAGGTATAAATTCTAATAATATAGGATCTGTTCAGCCAAACTGCAGATCCGGATCTCTTTAGAGACGAGAGCGGATACAAAAATGCGCAAAAAAATGCCGCATTAATAATGCGGCATTTTGCTGTGGCTTAAATATCTTTATAATCAGGCGAAAACTTCTTTAAGCGCTTTCAGGGCCCAGTCCAGGTCATCTTTGCTGATCACTAAGGGCGGTGCCAGCCTGATCACATTATCGTGAGTTTCCTTGGCCAGAATACCCAGTTTCATCAGGTGTTCGCAGTAAGGCCTGGCTTTCCCGGTCAGTTCAACGCCGACCATCATACCTTTGCCCCTGACATCGGCAATAACAGGGTTATTTATTTTCTTCAGTTCATCTGTAAAGTATTTGCCGAGCTCGGCAGATTTTTTAACCAGTTCTTCTTTATTTAGGACTCCCAGGGCTTTGATTGCAACAGCGCAGGCCAGGGGGTTTCCGCCAAAAGTAGAACCATGTGAGCCGGGCTCAAATACTCCCAGGACTTCTTCATCGGCGGTTACTGCTGAAATAGGCAGGACGCCCCCGCCAAGTGCTTTACCGAGGACATAAAGATCAGGCTTAACGTCTTCCCAGTCGCAGCAAAACATTTTACCGGTGCGGCCAAATCCGGTTTGAATCTCGTCAGCGATAAACATAACGTTGTTTTCACGGCAAAGTTTATAAGCAGCGCTGAGGTACCCTTCAGGTGGAATAATAATTCCCCCTTCACCCTGGATCGGCTCAACAAGAAAACCGGCTGTATTCGGGCCGATAGCTTCTTCCAGGGCCTCTATGCTGCCGTACTCGATCAATTTGAAACCCGGTGTGAAAGGGCCAAAATCGGCATTGTAGCTCTGGTCGGAACTGAATGAAACAATTGTCGAAGTCCTGCCGTGGAAATTTCCGCTGCAGGCAATAATTTCAGCTTGATCGGAGGGAGTATTTTTAACCCTGTAGGCCCACCTCCGTACGGCCTTGATGGCCGTTTCAACTGCTTCAGCGCCTGTGTTCATTGGCAATACCTTGCTTTTCCCTGTTAAATCGGCCAGCATCCGGCAGAAAGTGCCCAGGTTATCACTGTGAAATGCCCGTGAAGTAACCGTTATTTTATCGGCCTGTTCTTTCAGCGCTTTAATGATTTCGGGGTGACGGTGACCAAAGTTCATCGCAGAATAAGCGCTAAGCATATCCATGTAGCGATTTCCTTCGGGATCTTCGACCCAGACGCCCTCACCTTTTGAAAGAACAACAGGCAGAGGCAGGTAATTACGGGCACTGTACTTTTCGGTTAAACTGATAATTTCATTAGTGTTAGCCATATCTTTCAGCACCTCCTCAGGTTATTGAAGCAACTTAACGATTTATACTTGTTTAAATGGTTTTTCAATTTCTTTTTAACACTTTGGGAAAGCCGTTATATTACTCTGCCCGAGTATGCAAAACAGGGCGCCGCTGTGGATGTTATAAATTAATTATCTGTTCGCGTTTCCAGGGGGTCCGGTTCTGCAGGTCAGCTAAGCAGATACAAAATACTTATACATTTAAATGAGATGCTGCATAGTGTTGCAGCATCTCACTGTATTCAATGGCAGGGGAGACAGGACTTGAACCCGCAGCCTGCGGTTTTGGAGACCGCTGCTCTGCCAGTTGAGCTACTCCCCTTTTCAAATGTATTTTATTCGATTTGACCGCGGTTGTCAATTATATTTAGGCTTTAATTAAACAATCCCGCCTCTTATTGTGTAAAGGATCCAATCATTTAAACAATGTATTTGCCCGGCCATTAAAAACTGCTCCGCCACACGTCAAATGCCGGCGTTAACTGAACCGTGTTAACGAAAAAAGTGGGCCGGGTAAAGACAAGTAAAAAACCTTTACCCAGTCAACAGAATGGGTATGGGGTGGTTCAGTTAGCGCCGTTATTTGCGGGTTCTGTCGCAGGTAGCGGCAGCGGTTCAACTTCAGCCCTCCGCTTTAGGCTGCCCGGGACATTCGCCCTCCGTGACTCAGGTCCCGGCGGCCCGCCTCCATGCGGGCCGGCCTGCTC
>SKOR01000036.1 GCA_007119965.1 Syntrophomonadaceae bacterium | reverse complement strand
GCAAAACGAACTTGAGATAGCAGACCCTTAATTGTTCTCTTTGCAGATCTTCATTTCCTGCCGCAGCGCTGTATTCTATATACAAAAAACAATCAGAAAAATTACTGATTGCCCTCCTGCGCGTCGATAAGAGTAAAAGGCCCTATCTTTTGATCTTGATCAACGATACTGTCCATTATGACCGCATGCCTTATAGCTGCCCGATCTTTAACGACTGTGCCGCGCAAGTGGACATTGGGACCGATCAGGCATCCTGAACCGATCACTGTCCCCTGTTCGAGAACACAGTTAGGCCTGATTACAGTATCGGGTCCGATCACAACATCAACATCGGTATAAACGGATTCCGGATCGGGCATACTGACCCCGCTTAACATCAGGGAACGGTTAATCCTTTTTTGAAGCATTCTCGTCGCTTCAGCCAGCTGCACCCTGTTGTTAATGCCGAGGCCCACCCGGTAGTCGCCGATCAGGCAGGCTGACGTTTCGTATCCATCGGCCCGCATTAAAGCGATCACGTCGGTCAGATAGTATTCATTCTGGGCATTTTCCGTGCCTAAAAGGGGGAGATAATGCTTAAGCAGCCCGATATCGAAGCAGTACGTGCCTGTGTTGATCTCGTCAATTTTCTTTTCTTCTTCAGAAGCATCCTTTTCTTCAACAATTCGCTCCACCATGCTGCTCCCGGAGCGGACGATCCTTCCGTATCCTGTCGGATCGGACAGTTCCGTTGTTGCAACGGCAGCCGCCCTGTTTTTATGTTCTGCCAATAGGCGTTCCAGGTGAACAGGCTCTATAAGGGGTGTATCGCCACAAAGCACGAGCAGGGAACCTTGATCGGGCAATTCCCTTAAAGCCTGTAAAACAGCATGGCCTGTGCCCAACTGCTGTTCCTGCAGCACATAACGCCAATTACCTTCAATGGCACCCTGAACCTGAGAAGCACCGTGACCGACGACAACTAAAATATTGCCAGTAAGTCCAACGGCGCTCCTTAAAATATAGTCCAGCATTGGCCTGCCACATAAGGTGTGTAGTACTTTTGGCAACTCTGAATGCATTCGTTTTCCTTCACCTGCAGCCAGGACCACAGCCCACAGCTGTTTCATCAGCATCCCCTCCCGCCATGATTTACATGTTGATGCCATTATACTGCAGGAGGCCTGCAAGAGGCAAAAAGAGTTAACCGATAACGATCACACCTCGACAGCTGATTCCGTTACTTCCCTGCTGTAAACTAGCAAAACCGCATCCTGGATAACTGCCCTGGTTTCGGCATTAATCGGATGAGCAATATCTCTAAACTCACCACTGGGTGTCCGTTTACTGGGCATTGCTACGAACAAGCCGTTATTGCCTTCAATGACCCTCACATCATGCACTACAAACTTTTCATTAAGAGTAATTGAGACAATCGCCCGCATTTTCCCCTCCTGTGTCAACCTTCGGATGCGAACATCGGTTACTTTCATCCAGACCCCACCTTCCAAGTATGAATAATTATGATAACTATTATTGATTTTTCATAACTTCGACAATTAGCAGGTAAATCCTGCTTAAATGAGAAATTGTTCACTTGCAGGACAGATTATTTTTATTCAGAAAGCCGTTTCCATAGTATGGACTTGGATAATGGTTATATATCTTTTAATTATAGGAAAGAAATTTCATTTTGTATATTCTATTATGTTACGTTTTTTTGAATGTATCCATACGAATAAGCGCATATTCTTCACAAAACCGCGGCTTTACCGGCTGGATGCAATTATGACAGGACTTTTTTTACCAGGGCCAGATCGCTCAACTTGTCAACATCAACAGCTATTTCCACGCAATCGCAGAAAACAGCCCTGGCCTGCAGGTTCAGCAGACGGGAAAGGTGATTTTCCAGGTCACTGACAGAGAGTATTTTAATGAGGTATTTAAACAGTACGGAGATTGGCAGTATTCGCAACAGCTTCAGGGGTTTTTTACGGTAAGAAATAAATAACTCCAGGCGGGCCCTATTATCAAGAAACCAGCCGGGTTTTAACAATCCCATGTTCCCGCCCGTTATATGACCTTCCCTGAGACGAACATAGGTGCGTTCAGTTTCAGGAAAGCGTTGAAGACAGTTTTCACGGCTTAAAACAGGATAGTATAGATCGTAATCGTAGGGAGCGCAAAGGGCCAGGAAACTTTCGACGACTTCGGCGCTGATCAGGGGAATATCCCCGGTCACCACCAGGCAGGGCCGGTCACGGTCTGCCGCTTCAAAACCAGCGGCGAGGTTTTCGAGCATACCGCCTTCTTCGGGGACAATCTCAAAATTATAACCTTCATGACGGAGAGCCGCCAGCTCTTTTTCAGGGCCGACAACTGCCAGGCGCCCTATCGAAGGGGCTTCCTTGAGGGCTTGCAGGATATATCCAAGCAGGGGCCTGCCGTGAAGCAGGATAAATGCTTTGTTAGAAACCCCCTCCTGCTCTGTCAGTGGTTCCGGCTTTCCACCACCGGCTAAAACTACAGCATCAAACATCAAACCACTCCTCATTTCTATCCTTTGTCCAACAAAGACAGGCTCTGCTTCCCAGTTCTTCGACAACATGTACAGCTGTCCGGGCCAGAGAATAATCATCGATGAGCATAAATAGGGTTGGCCCGCTGCCGGAAAATAACGGATTGAAGCCGTAGCCCTGCAGCTTCGCTTTCAAATTCCTGACCAGTCCCGAACCTGGCAAATCAGCTGTTTCGAGAGTATTGGTAAAATCTCCTGACAACCATGAGGCAATACCTTCTTTACTGCCTCGCCTGACTGCTTCCTTTAAAGGCCGGAGATCCGGCTTGCCAAACAAACGCTGATTAAAAGATTTATAGGCGTCAGCGGTCGAAAACTTTAAGGCCGGAGAGATGGCCAGAACTACCCAATAAAATGGAAGGGGGGGGAGCTTTTCCAATTGCTCCCCGCGTCCACGAACCAACGCTGTTCCTCCCTGCAGGCAAAACGGCACATCAGATCCCAGCCGTGCGGCCAGGTCGAAAAGTGTCTCGCTGTCCAGGCCCAGCTTCCAGAACTTATTCAAACCCAGCAGGGCGGCAGCGGCATCACTGCTGCCTCCTGCCAGTCCTGCTGCAACGGGAATATTTTTATATAAAGTGACCTGAACTCCCGGCATTGCTTTTCCGGCCTGCTCTTTTAACAGGGCGGCTGCGCGGCAGACAAGATTTTCAGGCCCCGAAAGCCCGGGGTCGGTGCATCTAAAACTAAAATCCATCCCTGGCCGGCTTTCAAATCGCAGGATATCGCCTATCGAAACCTGCTGCATAATCGATTCAATTTCGTGGTAGCCGTCAAGCCTGCTCCCGGCAACGGACAACCCAAGGTTTATCTTCGCATCTGCCCGGCAAGTATACGCCCGTTTCATAATCAGCTTATCTTCACCAGGCGGTCATTGCCGGTCAAGCCCGGAATGCGGCCCCTCTTTGCAACAGGCTTGCCGTCGACCTCTTTTAGATCCATGGTCATATCAATGGCGGGAGCGCGGGCGATAAAACTGCCAACGCCGAAAGCGTCGGCACCTGCTTCGGATAGAGTTACGATCCTTTCCGGATGCAGCCCCCCGGAAACGATAATTTCCACATGCTTATACCCTGCCAGATCGAGTCGGGCCCTGGTTTCCCTCACCAATCCCGCGGTAACGCCGCCCCTTTCACCTGGAGTGTCAAGGCGGATCCCGTTTAAACTGCTGCCGAGAGCTTCAGCCACCCTCAAGGCTTCTTCTGCTTCATCTTTAAATGTATCGACAAGGATAATCCTGGGAGCGTCTTCGGGGACAAAGCGGTCATAGGCCCTGGCCAATTCAACGGTATCGCCGACAATTAAAAAAGCTGCATGGGGAACAGTCCCCACCGGCGCACGGCCCAGGAGCAGGGCTCCAAGTATACAGCTGCAATCATCGGCACCGCCGACTACAGCAGCCCTTTCCATCACGGGGGCCACTGCAGGATGGAGGTGCCTGGCACCGTAACATACTATTTTACGTCCGCCCGCAGCCTGTTTACATTGACCGGCTGCCGTAGCCCAGCCGCTTGAACTGGCCAGGATCCCCAGCAGCGGTGTTTCATAAACTCCGAACTCGCCGTAGCGGCCGCTGATTCTCATAACCACTTCCCTGGCGCCCATTTGAGCGCCTTCCGGCAAGGCCCATATATCAAGACCGCGGTTCCGAAGCAGGTGCAGCGCTTCATCCATGCCGGCCAGGGTACCCTCCTTTGAGGCAAAAACTTCAGCTGTAACCACGGTCTCATTTAGCCCTAAAGACTCCAGCAAATCCCTGGTTCGCACAAAATAGATATCGCTGGTCAGGCCCTGCTCAATTTCAAGTTCTGTAGCCGAGAAAAAACGCCCTCCGGGCTCGATCTGTAATGAAGCAATGTCCTTAAGTGTTATAAAATCTGTTGCTTTCATTTGATACCTCCAAGGTTTACTAGGTGAGGTTTACCCCAAGTGTTTTCTTCAACTCCTGTAAGGCAAATTTGTGCGCATCCTGGTCAAAACCGGCTACCGCCTGATGCGGTACAGTAACCCTGTAATTCAGGGCCCGGGCATCAGCCGACGTATACAGGATACAGATATTAGTCACACAACCAACTATTTCCAGTTCAGCGATCCCCTTTTCCCGCAAAGTAAGATCCAGGTCTGTCCCGAAAAATGCACTGAAGCGTCTTTTGGTGATCACTCTTTCCGAAGGCTTTGGAGCAAGTTGATCAACAACCCGGTCTCCTCCGCTGTTTTCCAGGCTGTGCGGCGGAAACATCTCAAACTCCGCATCATCTTCAAGGTGGCGATCACAAATAAAGATGATCGTATCACCTGCAGAACGAAATTCCTCCAGCCTTTTTTTTACTTCGACAACCAGGTTTTCCGCTACCTCCCCGATATAAAGAGCTCCACCGGGGTCAATAAAATCAACGAGCATATCTACTACAAGCAGCGCTCTCATATTACCCCTCCTGTAAAACTATTAGATACTAATTGCAATCGCTATTCTACATTTAATTAACTAATCCTGCTTTACAGTCCGCTGCTTCTGCAATTAATGCCCTTCTTTTCGGGCTGTACAGGTCAATGCATAAAAAAATAAAACCGGATTATTAATCCGGTTTAAGCAAAAACATTTTAGAGAGCCAGCTGTGCCTGATTAAAGACCTACTGTTCGGCGCAGGTCACCTTCATTAAAACTAAGTTCCACAGTTTCGGTCAGAACATCGGCGTAACTAAAAGAAAGTCTTTGAAAGTAGTTGTTCTCATCAACCCTAATGATAAAGATTGAAGGATAGGTGCTTTCTAACACACCTTCTTTTTCATAGGTTTTGCGCCGACCGCGGTTGGCCCGCAACTTTATCTTTTCACCGAGGTGCGATTCCAGCTTCTTACGGATTTCAAATAGGACATCCTTGCCCACCATTTAAAACCACCTTATATTATTATTCTGAATTATAGTATAACACAGGATCAGGCAAAACGTCAAGAAATCGCGAGTATGGGGGCAATAATGAGACATGGAGGTTAAAAAACAAAACCAGATTCTGATTTCAGCACATCAGCGAGAATAAAAGCTACTTGGTATAACGATCTGCAACAGTTGTAGCGCCAAAAGAGTCCGGCTTAATGCAGGCCTGGTAACCGCTGCCGATAACCATACCTACAACCTCTTTAATTATATCCCTGGTTTCACCCTTTTCACCGACATCGAGGTGTATTTCCACGTTAAGCTGGCATTCTCCGTTTTGAGCCAGCTGTTCAGTCAAACGGGCAGCTACTTCGAGGCTCAGGAATGTTTCATAATAGATGCGCTGGCGCAAACTGTCCATGTAGCGGGCTTTTTGCTTATGATAGTAAAACCGGCCGCCTTTGCCCACCCTGTGAACCACCACAGCAGTAACATATATAACTGATTCATTCAGGAAGGAATGTGAATCAGTCCCTATTATAAGCTTATAAGATTCATCGGGGTACTCGTTTGTGTAGTTGACCAGGTCTTCAAACATTTCGTGAAATGTAACCTGGCCCCTGGAAGGACTGGTAAAAAGCATTGTCCCTTCGACCTTTCAGCTTGATTTATTTATGTAATTATAAGCGATTAGAACCAGCTTTGCAAATTGGGAGGCAGACAGGTGTTCGGGACGGTCTAAGGGATTTATCGAGGCAGCTTCCAGCAGAGTGCTCACCCCTGTTTTGAAAAACGGAAATAACCGGGCCAGGTTGTTCTGCATTGTTTTTCTCCTCTGCTGGAAAACCCCCTGTACGATCAGCCACATCAGCTTCTCCTGATCAGCAGTCAGGATCCGTTTGCGCGGTTGCAGGGACAGAACCGAAGAACCAACTTTCGGGCGGGGCCAAAAAACGTTGTTGGAAACATTGAACAAGACCTTGCCGTTCGTGTAGTAACCACTGAGGACCGAAAGAGCCCCGTAATTGCTGTCCCCCGGTTCGGCCACCAGGCGGTGGGCCACCTCTTTCTGCAGCATTAATACCGCGGAACGGAAGGGGAAGCCTGCCTCAAACAAGGAGTACATAAATGGTCCTGAGATAACATAAGGCAGGTTGGAAACCAATTTGACAGAAGCGGTTGGTCCAAAGTTGCTGCGGACTAATTCCGCCCAGCACACTTTCAGGGCATCCTGCGTGATTACCCTGGCTTTCGGCCAGGGTTCCAGGATTTTTTCGAGCATCATAACAAGGCCCCGATCAACCTCCAGAGCCAGCAGGTCAACTCCTGAACGGGCCAGCAAAACCGTCAAAGCCCCTGCGCCCGGCCCGACTTCAACGACAGCGTCGCCTGCACCTGCTTCCAGAGCTGCTGTTATTTTGCGGGCGGTATTCCCATCTATTAAAAAATTCTGGCCAAGCCGCTTGTGAGGCTGCAGTCCATACTCTTTAAACAAAGCCATGACCTCGCGCGGAGAAGTTACATCAGGAGTTTCTGTCATGAAGCTGTTCACCTCCCGGGCATTAAAGATATTCACATTGTATCCCTGCAGCATAAAAACCGTCAACCTGAATTCTGACTCCCGGCTCATGACTCCTAAATAATGAATCAAGACAGAGTAATCACAAAAATATAATGACAAACGAACACATATGCATTATAATATACTTTACAATAGTAATAATTCACCTGTTTAAGCAATTTTCCCGGAAGGGGGGGCCGCTCTTTAATAAGTTAGTAATTTTGTTTTTTTAAAAACTTTAAGGAGGCGTATCATTCAATGGCAGACTTTAAAGGACTTTTAGATAACCTGAACAAGAAGATCGAGGCCGCAGACCCGGAAAAAATGAAAGGTGTCAGCGCTGTGTACCAGTTTGATCTTTCCGGAGATAACGGAGGAGTATTTCATGTAAACGTTGACGATGGAAAAGCAAACGTAGTGGAAGAAGCACACGACAGCCCCAACATTACCATCAGCATGGCTGCTGATGACTTTGACGCTATGCTCGACGGCAAGCTCAACGCAACTTCAGCCTTTATGGCCGGAAAACTGAAAGTAAAAGGCGATATGTCACTGGCTATGAAACTGCAAAGCCTGCTTGGTTAAAAAAGCATATAAAAGGGGTTGAAAACCCGTGTTTAGCCTTGAAGGCAAGGTAGCCCTGGTAACCGGCGGTTCCCGCGGGCTGGGCAGGGCCGATGCGCTGGCCCTGGCCAGGGCCGGCGCTGATGTAGTGATAACCGATATCCTGCTTGAAAGCGATAAAGCGGACAGTGCAGAAAAATACGGTCCGCTGGCCCAGGTAATGCAGAGCAGCGGTGTTGTCTATACAGAGCAAACCGCTGCGGAAATTGAAAAGCTGAACCGCCGTTCGGCCGTCTACAAAATGGATGTAACCGATCGGGATCGGATCAGGGAAGTTATGGCTGCTGTAAAAGAACGGTTCGGGCGAATTGATATCCTGGTTAATAATGCTGCGGCGTTGGATCATGTGGCAACAATTGAAAACCAGGATGACGGTTCCTGGGAACGGGATCTCAGGATAAACCTGACCGGGGCGTACAACTGTGCCAAGGCTGTCTGGCCCTACATGAAGGAACAGCAGTGGGGCAGGATTATCAACATGGCCTCTGTTGCCGGAACCCTCGGCGGATTCGGGCAGGCCAGTTACTCTTCGACCAAGGCAGGCGTAATTGGCTTAACAAAAAGCCTTGCCCTCGAAGGTGCCCGGCACAACATTACTGCTAACGCTATAGTTCCCGGTATTATCGGCACGGAAGCCTGGAAAAGCGGCAACCCTAAAATGAATGAACGAATGACTGCCCGCACAGCCTTCCGCAGGCCCGGCGAGCCGGAAGATATCGCTCATGCTATTGTCTTTCTTGCTACGGAAGAAGCCAGGTATATAACCGGCATAGAGTTAAATGTATCCGGAGGCATTGAATTATTTACATTCTAGCCCGGTTGCCAGTCAATTATAAAGCGCTTCCCTCTCAAAGGGGGAAGCGCTTTATAATTTCAACAGGCTGCGGCAGGCGCTGTTACGGGAATTATCGGCCGCCATTTAACCCTCTTTCCCGGGAGTTAAAAAGTCACTTCCTGTCCACAAAAGCATCGGAAAACAGGCGAACCGCGTTCAGGTAAACCTGCCTGGCCAGTTCGTCAAGATCCTGCCCCAGGGCCAGGGCGGCGCGTTCGTAGGTTAACTTGATGTAAGCAGGTTCGTTGCGCTGACTGCGATAAGCCTGGGGCGGCAGGTACGGGGCGTCGGTTTCCAGCAGCAACCGGTTTGCCGGAATGTACTTCAGCAGATCTCTCAGTTCATGAGACCGGGGGTAAGTTAACGGGCCGGCCATGGAAATATAAAAACCCAATTCTAAGAATACCTCCGCCTGGCGGCGATCACCTGAAAAGCAGTGCATCACCCCGGCAGGGTAAGGCAGATCTTCTTCCTGGAGAACCTGCAGTGTTTCAGCATGGGCTTCACGGCTGTGAATGATTACCGGTTTATTAACCCTGCAGGCCAGTCTGAGATGTTCTCTGAAGACGGTATCCTGGATATCTCTTGGTGACAGATCCCTGTAAAAGTCAAGCCCTGTTTCCCCAATGGCCAAAACAGTATCTACTGCTGCCAGCTTTTCCAATTCTGCAACCCAGTTATTATTGACCCGGGCCGCACTGTGCGGGTGTATGCCGACCGAGGCGCTGATCCATGGGTACTGCCTGCTCAATTCAACAGACCGCCTGGAACTGCCTTGATCAGCGCCTGCATTAAGCACAGCACTGACCCCTGCTTCCCTGGCCCGCTCAAGAACCAGGTCAAAGTCTTTGTTGAACTGGGGAAAATCAAGATGGGCATGAGTATCAACAAGTGTTATCAAATCAGCTAACCCTGCTTCCGGAAGGCATCTCCCGATCTACCGTTGTCAGGGCCAGGCGGCCATCGCCGCCGGTCGCCGCTAATAACATGCCCTGCGAGAGCACTCCCCTGAGTTTAACCGGTTTCAAGTTCGAGACGAAAAGAACATGTTTGCCAATTAATTCCCCGGGCTGATAGTGTTCGGCAATGCCTGCCACTACCTGGCGCTTGTCATCCCCGCCGAGAACCACTTCCACCTTCAGCAGTTTATCGGCCTTCGGCACTCTTTCAGCTGATACTATTTCTGCTACCCTTAAGTCAACCTGCTGAAACTGATCAAGCGTGATCAACCCTTCCTGCTTTTCTTCTTCAACCGCTCCTGGGCTGCCCTGGCCTGCAGGTTTATCACCCTGCATTTCACGTATTTCTGCCTGCAGGTTGAGACGCGGGAACAAGTCTTCGCCCCTGGAAACAACCGTGCCCGGCTTTATGGCGCCCCATTGTTGAAGGCTTGACCAGCTCTGAAGTTCGTCTTGTTTGCTGATGCCGAGCTGCTCCCAGATGCTTGCCGGAGTACGGGGCATATACGGCTGAAGCATCACTGCAATGAAACGAATACTTTCAACCAGGTTGTAGATCACAGTCCCCAGCCTGGCCTCGTTTGCCGGATCTTTTGCCAGATCCCAGGGAGTATTTTCGTCAATATACTTGTTGCTGCGCTTAACTAGCTTCCACAATTCTGTCAGGGCATCACTTAACCTGAGCTGCCCGGTATACTCTTCGACAATAGCGGGAGTGCCCAGGGCTAAAGTACGCAGATCAAGATCAGTCTGTCCGTCAGCTGCAAGCGGTTCAGGGATGACCCCGTCAAAATAGCGTTCAGCCATAGTTAAAGACCTGCTGACCAGGTTGCCCAGGTCGTTGGCAAGGTCTGTATTAATCCGGTTAATAAAGTTCTCGAGGCTGAAAATTCCATCCTGGCCGAACGGAATCTCCCGGAGCAGGAAATAACGCAGGGCATCGGAACTGTACCGGCCTGCCAGCACGCGGGGGTCTACGGCATTACCTTTCGATTTGGACATTTTGCCTTCCTGGAGCATCAGCCAGCCGTGGCCGAAAACTGTTTTCGGCAAAGGCTGATCCAGGGCCATAAGGAATATGGGCCAGTAAATGGTATGGAACCGCAGGATATCTTTTCCGATCAACTGGACGTCAGCCGGCCAGAATGCCTCATATAAGCTGCCTTCTTCACCGTAACCTAAAGCCGTAATATAGTTGCTGAGGGCGTCAAGCCACACGTAGATGATATGATCCTGATCAAAGGGAACAGGAATGCCCCAGTCAAATGATGTCCTTGAAACACAGAGATCTTCAAGGCCGGGCTTAAGAAAGTTATTGATCATTTCATTCTTCCGCGAAGCAGGTTGAATAAAACCGGGGTTCGCTTCGATGTGGTCAATCAACCGCTGTGCATACTTTGACATCCGGAAAAAGTATGCTTCTTCGGCAATAAGCTCAACTTCCCGGCCACAGTCAGGGCAGTTACCGCCTGCAAGCTGCCGTTCTGTCCAGTAAGCTTCACAGGGTGTACAGTACCAACCTTCGTATTTACCCTTATAGATGTCGCCCTGCTCATGAAAGCGGGTAAATATCCGGGCAACCTTATCTTTATGCCTTGGCTCAGTCGTACGGATAAAATCATCGTACTCAATGTCAAGCTCATCCCAGAGTTCCTTGATCCAGGCGACAATTTCATCAACAAATTCACGGGGCGCCTTCCCGGCCGCTTCGGCCTGGCGCTGAATCTTTTGACCGTGTTCATCGGTTCCGGTCAAAAACCAAACCCTGTAACCCGTAAGACGCTTAAAACGAGCGACAGCATCGGCAGCCACGGTCGTATATGAGTTGCCAACATGTAGTTTATTGCTTGGATAGTAGATCGGTGTTGTTATGTAGAAAGTCTTTTCTCCTGCCAAATCCAGGCCCCCTTAACGCGATAAAAGATGAGGTTATTATATCAGAGCGGGCCTCACTGTCAAGATGAGCCATTGATTATCCCCTATGCAGCAATCGGCTTGCAGGTGCTCCCCGTCATGTAATATATTTGTAAAGTTGAGTAATTAGGGAAAATAACTCTTGACTTACCATGTCAATTACTGGTATACTATTTGAACCAACATTGCTCCATAATGAAGAAAAGGAGGAAATGCTCTTGAAATCAACTGGGATTGTTCGGAAAGTAGATGAATTGGGTAGAGTCGTGATCCCTATAGAATTAAGGCGGACACTGGGAATAGATGTAAAAGATGCACTTGAAATCTATGTTGACGCTGAAAAAATAATCCTAAAAAAATATGAACCGGCATGTCTCTTCTGCGGAAATGCTGACAACGTAAAACATCTGGGCAACCGGATTGTCTGCCGGGAATGTATTGGCAAACTTGCTGAAGATTGATCAGTGCACTTTGGCAGGGGCACGGATAAACCGTGCCCCTCTATTATTTATTAAGGCATATCAACTTCTTCCAAAGGAAAATCCCTGAGATAACCTGATTCCTGCAGTTTAACCGATACTATTTTTTTCTTGCGATTTATCTCTTTTACATGACCTTCACCGTCAGGCGTAAGCACCGCATCTCCCGGCTTGGGCATAGCTTCATACGCATTCTCATAAGAGTTGGCTTCATAACGCAGGCAGCACATTAAACGTCCGCACACGCCCGAGATTTTCGTGGGGTTAAGGGAAAGGTTCTGGCCCTTGGCCATCCGGATAGATACGGGTTCAAATTCTTCAAGAAATGTTGAGCAGCAAAAAGCCCTCCCACACGGCCCGATACCACCTTTAATCTTCGCTTCATCACGAACCCCAATCTGGCGCAACTCGATACGCGTTTTAAAAATTGAAGCAAGGTCTTTGACCAGTTCCCTGAAATCAACCCTTTCTTCCGAAGTAAAGTAAAAGATTATCTTGTTGCGATCAAAATTATACTCCACGCTTACAAGCTTCATATCAAGGCCGTGCTCCCTGATTTTCTTCTGGCACCTGGTAAACGCTGCCGCCTCTTTTTCCTTGTTCTCTTTTACACGGCAGCAGTCATCACAGCTCGCAATGCGGATTACCTTCTTCAACGGTAAAACCAGCTTTTCTTCAGGGATATCTTTTTCCGGGGTTACAACCGCCCCTATTTCCTGGCCCCTGGCCGTTTCTACAATTACCTGCATTCCCTGCTCTATATCATTTACACCGGGTTTAAAGTAGTAGGTCTTGCCGGCCTGTTTAAACCGGACTCCGACGACTTTCGGCATGTTGATAGCCTCCTTTGCAACAGTATAAGCGTCTTTTCCATTAATAAGCGACGGTTAACATTAGTGGTATTCATTTCATAAATAACTTTATTAATCAGCATAATCGCGTCTTCCAGGGCAGCGGAACCCGCATTGGAAAACCAGGCAGTTGCTCCTTCTCTGCCGAGGCTCTGCACTAATCCATCACGATACTGCATGCAAAGCAGCTCAAGGAAGGAGACCAGGTCTTTTTTCTCAGAAAGGTACAGGGCCCATGATAATAACTGCCGCGCTGAGTCACACCCTGTGGCGAGGTTATAGGCCAGTGTTTTTGCTTCTTCACACCGCTCCTCAAATTGTCCGTCGTCAGCTAACCGGAAAGCACAGCCGGGCAGCCCCCCGCTGAGACGGGCAAGCAGGGCCGCTTTTTCAGCCGAAATATTTTTATGTTCAAGGAGCAAACCTGTGGCTTCAGAAAAACTCAGTGGTTTCAGGGTATATCGCTGGCATCTTGATATGATCGTGTCAAAAAGCAGGCGCAGCTGTTCGGCTAAAAGAACAAAGTGCACACCGGCCGGCGGATCCTCAAGTATTTTCAACAGCGAGGAAGAAGCTTCGGCTGTCATTGTTTCGGCTCCGTCAATCAAACAGACCTTTTTGCCACCCTGCAGGTAAAAGCCCTGCCGGATCGAACGGATCTGTTCTATCTTAATATTGCGTCCATCAGGAGCGATGCTAAAATAATTGGTATGATTGCCATTAATAAAACTGCGGCAGGAAGGGCACGCCATACAGGGTTCGCCGCCGGAGGTTTCAAGGCAGAGAATGCTCATCGCAAGGGCCCGGCCCCAAGCCTTCTTACCGCTGCCTGAAGGACCGCTTAACAATACAGCATGACTTAATCTGTTTTTTTCAAGGGCC
This sequence comes from Syntrophomonadaceae bacterium, assembly GCA_007119965.1. Taxonomy (GTDB): domain Bacteria; phylum Bacillota; class Dethiobacteria; order DTU022; family DTU022; genus T3SED10-7. Next base: position 11,335 of record SKOR01000036.1, on the reverse strand, counting down.
CTGAGCAGCAAGCTGCGCAGTTCATTCTGGCCGATTAGGTTTTTAAAACTCATAAGCAGACCTCACTGAAAGTTTCCTCGCCGTTAACTCCTGCACTAACTGCCAGACAACTTTGCTTTGATCCTCTATTGATGCTGCAGCATCGACGACAACCACCCGATGCGCTTCCCTGTGGGCTATTTCAAGGTAGCCGCAGCGGACCCGCTGGTGAAAACGGATGTCTTTGCTTTCCATCCGGTCTGCCTTTGCACCGCGCCTTCCTGCCGCCTCTTCAACACTGAGATCAAACAGGATAGTAAGATCCGGGGCAATCCCACCAGTGGCCTTACGGTTCAACAGGCGGATTAAGCCCAGATCAGCCCCTCCACCGTAACCCTGGTAAGCCAGGGTCGAATCGGTAAAGCGATCGCATATCACAATACTGCCTTCAAGCAGGGCCGGCCGGATAACCTGCTCTGTAAGTTCAGAGCGCGCAGCCATGTAAAGGAACATTTCTGCCTGAAGTGAGGGCGAATACCGGTTGTCAAGCAAAACCTGCCTGATATTTTCACCAACAACAGTTCCACCGGGTTCGCGGACTGTAGTATAGTCAATATCTTTCTCTGCTAGCTTCCCGCGCAGCACTTCAGCCTGCGTGGACTTGCCACAGCCGTCAATTCCTTCCAGGGAAATAAGTAAACCGCGCGCTTTAAACACCTCATTTGCAAAGAACCTTGTATTTTTATCCGGCAATCAAAAAATACCGCAGACACTGCCGGCCTGCGGTATCCGGTCTAATCATGTCAATTAAAAACTGTAGTTTGGCGATTCCTTGGTAATCTGAACACCGTGGGGGTGACTCTCTTTGAGGCCGGCACCTGATATCCGGATAAAACGGGTTTTCTGCTGCAGCTCATCTATAGTGGTAACTCCGCAGTAACCCATGCCTGCTCGCAGACCTCCGACCATCTGGTATACCATATCACCAACCGTGCCCCTGAAAGGCACCCTGCCTTCAATCCCCTCGGGTACCAGTTTTTGTTCATACTCCTGGAAATAGCGATCGCGGGAACCTTCTTTCATCGCTCCCAGCGAACCCATCCCCCGGTATACCTTATAGCTTCGCCCCTGGAATATTTCAAAATCCCCGGGGCTTTCTTCGGTCCCGGCCAGCAAACTGCCAATCATAACAGCCGCAGCCCCTGCAGCCAGCGCTTTAGTTACATCGCCGGAAAATTTAATGCCCCCGTCGGCAACAACAGGCACGCCAAGCTCGCGCCCGGTGCGGGCTGCTTCATAAACAGCCGTTATCTGGGGAACGCCGATTCCGGCAATAACCCTTGTAGTGCAAATCGATCCGGGGCCAACGCCCACTTTAACTGAATCAGCGCCGGCTTCGATCAGATCCCGGGCTCCTTCCGCTGTGGCAATATTCCCGCCCATCACTTCAACATCAGGGAAAAGCTGCTTGACCCCTCTTACAGTGTCAAGCACAGGCTGGGAATGCCCGTGAGCAGAATCGACAACAATTAAATCGACCCCTGCCTGCACAAGAGCCTCTGCCCTGGTCAGGGCATCACGACCCACACCGACAGCCGCTGCTGCCAGCAGGCGTCCGTTCTGATCCTTGGAAGCACGGGGGTACTGGATAGTTTTCTCAATATCCTTAATAGTGATCAGTCCTTTGAGGTGAAACTGATCATCTACTATAGGCAGTTTTTCAATTTTGTACTGGCGCAGTATTTCCTGGGCCTCTTTGAGGGTAGTGCCTTCGGGGGCTGTAACCAGCTTTTCGTGAGTCATAGCTTCGCCGATCGGTCTCGAGTAATCTTCCTCAAAACGCAGGTCGCGGTTGGTTATAATGCCAACCAGTTTTTCTCCTACTGTTACCGGCACGCCTGATATGCGATAGCGTTCCATTAAAGCGGCGGCATCGTTAAGGGTATGGTCCGGGGTTAAACGAAAAGGATTGGTGATCACGCCGTGTTCTGAACGTTTCACCTTGTCTACTTCTTCAGCCTGCTTTTCCAGGGTCATGTTGCGGTGAACAACACCGATTCCACCTTCCCGGGCTACAGCAATGGCCATTCTTGCTTCAGTTACGGTATCCATTCCCGCAGACAGCAGCGGAGTATTGAGCTTGATGTTTCGGCTCAACTGGGTAGATATTTCAACGTCACGGGGTAGGACTTGTGATCGCGCGGGAACCAACAAAACGTCATCAAAAGTGAGACCTTCCTGTAAAAATCTATCAGCCTGCAAAATGCACTCCTCCCGCAGATTTCATCATGTAGTTAATTGAAGTGATCATAACAAACGCCCCTGTAAGTGTCAACCACAAGTGACTGCCCTGCAGGCATTCGTCCGGCAGGACCGGCTTTTGAAAGAGACTGTAACGCGGGTATAAATCAGGCAACACAGCAGGATAACGGCAGCAATAAATCGAATCAGATACAGATAGCTAATGAAGGGAGGGCAAAATTTTTGCCTTACATAGAGTTTGACAATCACCGTTATTGCTATGCCGGGGATATCAACCGTGATGGGTTACCCTTATTGTTCTGTCACGGTTCCGGAGGCCGGCATAATCACTGGCTTTATCAGCTTAAAGGCCTGAAGGGAGAAGCAAATCCCCTGGCCGTTGATCTCCCGGCACACGGCCGCTCGGAAGGGGTTCCTGCAGACAAAATTGAAATTTACCGGGAGTGGCTGCGCCGTTTTTGCAAAGAAGCGGGACTCGGGCCGCTCATATTAGCGGGCCATTCTATGGGTGGAGCAATTGCCCTCGACTATGCTTTAAATTACCCGGACGAGGTTCTCGGATTGATCCTGGTCGGCAGCGGCGGAAGGCTGAGGGTTCTGCCCGCCTTCCTGGAAGAATTGGCCCGGGGAAATGTCCCTAAAACGATAACCGGGTATTTATACGGTCCCGCCGCATCTAAGGAGCTTCTAAAAGAGGGGCAGAAAGAGGTTAACAGTACTGATGCCTCAATATATTACGCCGATTTCAAAGCCTGCGACAACTTTGATGTAATGGAAGACCTGCCCCGCATCGGGCAGCCGGCGCTGATGATCTGCGGCAGCGAAGACCAGCTGACCCCGGTTAAATACAGCCGCTACCTTGAAAACATACTGCCCAATGGGCAGGTGAAAATAATCGAAGGAGCGGGCCATATGGTCATGCTCGAAAAGCCGGACATGGTCAACCGGGCTATTGCTGATTTTATTAAACCGTTTTGAAATAAAAACCGGCCTGCATGCCTGCGGCAGTGCATTGAAACCGTAATTGAAAGAGGAGGGGAAACAGTTGGAAAAGAAGCGCAGTTTTTTTAACCTGGAAGAAACCCTGAAACAGGCGGCAGATGCTTTTACAGCGCTTGATCCTGCAGAAGCTGCTACAAGAGCGGGGGTCGAATTCATTGAAGATAACCGGGAAATTAAAGTCCCTTTTATTAATCAGACCTTCCTGGTCCGCCATCCCGGCGGGCAGGTAAAAACCGAAGAAGGTGAAAATGCTTCAATTTACCTGGCCATCATTATCCTGCACTACCTGGTAAACGCGAAAGGCGAACCGCTTACCGGCCGCTGGATCGCCTACCGGCACCTGCCCGGGGGGGATATCTACACCGGTCCCTTTCAAAATCGGGCGGTAACCCCGTTCTTAAAAACTTTCGGTGAGCGGCCGGCTGAATTTCAGAAAGCAGCTGAAGCCCTGGGCGGCTACCGTCTCGACCTGGGCGGAATCAGCATGGTCGTCCCGGTGCTACCCCGGGTGCCGATCTGCTTTACAATCTGGCCTGGTGATGAAGAAATGCCGACCTCGGCCAACATTCTTTTTGATGAAGCAGCGCCTTCCTACCTGCCAACAGAAGATTACGCCCATCTGCCGGCGATAGTCAACGGCGCAATGAAGGGTAAAGTTTAAATTTCCCTGCGCCCGTCAAGGGCGCGGCTCAGGGTGAGGTCGTCGGCATATTCAATATCGCCGCCAACCGGCAAGCCAAAGGCAATACGGGTCACCCTGATCGAAAGCGGGTGTAGCAGCCTGGCCAAATACCCGGCGGTAGCATCCCCTTCAACATTGGGGTTAGTAGCAATAATTACTTCGGTGATCCCTTTTTCTTTAATACGTGCAACCAACCGGTCCAGTTTTAATTCTTCGGGGCCAACCCCGTCAAGGGGGGAAAGTGCTCCGTGCAGCACATGGTAAACACCGCCGTACTGCCCGGTTCTTTCCAGAACAAGAACATCCCGGGGTTCCTGGACAACACACAGCATGTTGTGGTCACGTCTCGAATCGCTGCAGTAACTGCATAACTCCGCTTCAGCCAGGCTTCCGCAGGTAGAACAGAAGCCAAGCTTATCCTTTGCATCAACCATGGCCCGTGCAATTGACACTACATCTTCACGTGAACAACCGAGCAGGTAGAATGCTATCCTCTGGGCAGACTTCTGCCCTATTCCGGGAAAACGGGTTAAAGCCTCAACAAGTTTTTTGAGATAACCGGGATAGGCCATAGGCTTGTCCGGCAGCCTCCTTTAAGAATTAAAACATTCCCGGTGGAAGGTTCATACCACCGGTCAGCTTTTGCATTTCTGAGGAGACCATTTCATCAACCCGGTTAAAAGCTTCATTAACCGCAGCGATGATCATGTCTTCCAGCATTTCACGGTTTTCCTCATCCATCGCTTCAGGATCAATTTGCAGTGAAATCAACTGCTTCTGGCCGTTAGCCACGACCCGCACAGCTCCGCCGCCGCTTGAGCTTTCAACCGTTCTTTCAGCAAGCTCTTCCTGCATCCGGCTCATTTCTGCCTGGGCCTTCTGCAGTTGCTTCATCATTTTGTTCATTCCTCCGTTAGGCATGGGTAAACCTCCTCTCAGTCTGGATCAATCAATTTACCTCCGAACAATTCCATTGCTTTTTCAGCCCCGGATGATTTCTTTTTCTCCGGACTATCCTGCTGCCGGGCCGGTTCGGGTTCAGGCTCATCGGCAGGGGGCGGGGTATAATCCTGGACCGGATCAGGAGCAGGACCGGAAGCAGGTTCCGGGCTTTCGGCCGCATCGCTGCCCGCAATTTCACCTTCAACGATCTCCGCCTTCATTTTCATCGGCTCACCGCAGAACGCGGAAAAGACTTCCTCGACTATTTTACGGTGATTATCTTCCATAATCCTAATTTGGTGGATTGTATATTCGCCACTGTAGGCCAACTTTACCATGTGCCCCCGGGATTCAGCAAGCACTGCGGGATCCATCCAGGCGGCAGTACTCTTCTGCCTTCTTTTAACCTCCTGAAGCAGCTGGGGCCAGGCCTTTTTTAATTTGGCAGTCCGATCTTCCCCTGGTGCTGCCCCCGTATCTTCCGGAACTTCTTCAGCCGCGACCTTGCTGACTCCTGCACCAGGACTTTCGGCCCTGCCCTGCGCTGCCGGTGACTCCGAGCCTTTCTTTGGATCCCCCGTCGGCGCTGCAGCCTGTGGGCTTAGCCCGGATTCAGGTTCGAAACCGTGCCCTCCAGCCGGTTCCAGTTGCTCAGCAGCAACAGAATGCAGAACCGAAAGGGGTTTCAAACGGCCGTGTAGGAGCCTGACCAGGCGGATAAAGGCCACCTCAAGGATATACTGGGGGAAGTGGGCATGACGCAACTCACCGCTTACCTCATGTAAGAGCTCGACCGCGTCAAGAAGCAGGTGTCTCGCTATTTTTCCGTGAAAACTGGACACAACCTGTTCAAAGCCATGCACGTTGTTCGCAGCCTGTTTTTTTGCGCCGCCGCTCTCAAGAAGGAGGCGGGTAAATACAAAAGTCAGGTCACGCATGAACAGATTGAGGTCTCTACCGCTGAAGACCACCTGCCCGAGGGTAGAAAGCCCTGAATCCAGATCATTTTCTACGGCAGCCTTAACCAGGGCTTCGATAGTATCGGTCATTGTCGCCCCGGTCACGATTCGAACCTGCTCAGCATCTATCTTTTCTTCTCCGTAAGCTGAACACTGCTCCAGGATACCAAGGGCATCACGCAGAGATCCGTCGGCGAGGCGGGAGATCAGTGTTACCGCTTCACTTTCAGCCTGCCAGCCTTCCTGCTCCAGGATCTGTTCCAGGCGCTGCCCAATCTGTTCAACGGTAAGCAGGTGAAAATCAAAACGCTGGCAGCGTGACACGATAGTCGAGGGAAGGCGGGAGGGATCTGTGGTCGCCAGGATAAATACCACGCTTTGGGGAGGCTCCTCCAAAGTTTTAAGGAATGCATTGCAGGCTTCAGCCGTAAGCATATGCGCTTCATCGATAATATAAACCTTGAAGCGGCTTTCACCGCTGGCAAACCGGCTTCTTTCCCGCAGCTCACGGATTTCATCAATCCCGCGGTTCGAGGCGGCATCCATTTCGATTACATCGATCGAAACCCCGGCTGCGATATTCTTACAGGGCGTACATATTCCACACGGCTCTGCAACAGGGTATTGCTCGCAGTTCATGGCCTTTGAAAGAATCTTGGCCGCAGTGGTTTTTCCTGTTCCCCGGGGGCCGCAAAAGAGGTAAGCATGGGCCAACCGTTCAGTACAAAGGGCATTGCTAAGCGTGCGGGTAATATGTTCCTGGCCCGTCATTTCAGCAAAGTTCATTGGGCGGCGCCGCCGGTAAAGGCTCGTGTAAGCCACGGGATAAACACCTCTTAATTCTTTCGGATTGTGAACGCAGCTGCTTCAAGAGCCCTGATCGCTTTTTCCAGGTTTCCCTGCCTGACCAGGACATAATCTGTTTCGTAAGTAGATATCACAAATACACTAATTCCGGCTTCAGCCAGGGGATCGAGCAGTGAAGCCAGGATTCCGATCAGGCCAAAGTCCAGCGGCCCTTCAACTTTTATGGCCCGGAAACCTTTTTCGGATGAAAAACCGGCAGGGATTAGATCCTCCCTGCAGACGATTGAAGTCTCGTCAGCCGTTCCTGTCAGAGAAAAAAAATTGCTGCTGTCATACAGCCAGTGCGGAAGCGGAGTCCCGCTTTCCAGGCGGCATACCCCCAACATCTCAGGCAGGATGGTCAGAGCAACTTTTTTCTGGCAATAATTAATGGCCGTGCACCTGCCTTTGACCGGTATTTCCAGGCGCTTACCGGGCAGTTAGCTCCGTCCCGGCGCTCCCGTGGCACCCGCAATAACTCAATTACCGCTGCTTCCTTCCGGACCTGACGGGGTTCATGAGCTTGCGCCGCACGGGACCGGGCCATCGACACCACTTACCAGGCGCAGGCCCTGAAAATAGGCGGCCGGGGGCAGGAGTTAAACCCCGCTATAGCGGGTTGCGGGTTCAGGGCACCGCTACCTCCCCGTCTAGCACGGCCAAATCATAAAAATGGCGGAGAGAGAGGGATTCGAACCCTCGAACGGCTTATCACCGTTACTCGCTTTCCAGGCGAGCGCCTTCGACCAACTCAGCCATCTCTCCACGCTAAGCATTATTTTCTTGCCGAAGGTAATTATACAATGAAAACAGCTCGGTTTCAACTACCACTGCCCGATGAGGGTATTACCCGGCAGAAGCAACACAATTGAAGCGCACGGCACTCATAGTCTCGGAACATTGCAGCCTGTAAACCGAAACCGCATCCGGGGATTACCGCCGTCGGTTCAAAGCCGGCGCAGGACCGGTAACTCTTGTTCCGATTCACCGCTCCTGACGAGAACCGGGATTCATTACATGCACCAGCCCGGCCTTTAAGTGGGACTGCCGTTTTACCGGTTCCCCTTTTCACCCAGGGCTTCCAGAAACATTTCAATAAGCTCGGGATCGAACTGGGTCCCGGAGCATCTTTTAAGCTCGGCCACTATTTCATCATGGCTGAAAGGCTCTTTATACGGCCTGCCACTGCTCATTACCTCATAAGCATCAGCTATCGCGATGACCCTGGCCAGCAGGGGAATTTCTTTGCCCGCCAGCCCTCTCGGGTAACCCAGTCCGTCCCAGCGTTCATGGCGGGCCAGAATTTCCTCAGAGACATGGGCAAAGTCCATGGTTGCCTGGGCAATTCTTGAACCGGTTTCCGGGGGCTTTTTTATAATTTCCCATTCTTCTGCCGTAAGCGGTTCATTTTTGGTTAAGATTTCTCCCGGCACACTGATTTTGCCGATATCATGCAGGGCAACTAACAGATCCAGGCGGCTTAATTCACTATTTGACAGATTAAGTTTTTCACCGATCAGCCTGCCTGCTTTTTGCATCTCGTTAATATGCTCCTGGCTTTCAAAACTTTTCTTTGCCAGTGCGCTGAGCAGGGCGGCCATGTTGGCGTTACTTGTTTTGCGCCTGTCATTAAGCTTTTGTTTATACATAAAATTTTCAGCTCTTTTTAAAACATCCGTCAGCGAATCTGCAGCATCCAGTTTACATGCTGCGCCAAGGGCAATAGATACCGGAATATCTTCTACAAATGTTTTGCTGCCGACAGAGGCTATCCTCCGGCAGATCAACTCCGCCTCTTCGATAGAGGTTTCGGGAAGCAGAATAATAAATTCATCGCCGCCCCAGCGGGCGATGACATCTTCTTCCCGGCACGATAGTCTCAATATATCAGCGACAGCTTGGAGCATTCTGTCACCGGCTTCATGGCCGTAGGTGTCGTTCATCAGTTTGAGTCCATTTAGATCGGCCATTATCACAGAAAGCGGCAGCCGCCTGGTTGTTTCAAGCCTGGCCATTTCTTCTTCCAGGTAGTAACGGTTGTAAAGCCCGGTGAGCTGATCGTGAAAGCTAATATAGCGGACTTTGTCTTCAGCCCGCTTCCGCTCGGTGATATCCATCCCCGAACTCAGCGCCCCGTTAATCTTCCCCGTGTTGTTCCGTAAAACTGTAGTCTGCCAGGCAATGAGGAGCTGCATTCCGTCAGAGTTGACTATGGGGTACTCGTGGGCCTCTAACAGTTCAAATTCACCGTCCATTATCATGCTGAACAGGCTTTTCATATCTGCGGCTATCTCTTCCGGCACAAAGTTATCAAACCAATTTTTGCCAATAATCTCCCCCACAGTAAGGCCCAGGATCTCGCAGCCTTTCTTATTAATCAATTCAACCTCCTGGTCGCGGTTAATAGCCACAAGAAGACCGGCGGCCATATCGAGGTATACCCGGGCACGATCGCGCTCTAAACGAAGCTCGCCGGCGATCTGTTCCCTCTTCAGGGATTCTTTTACCAGGCTGTCTCTTGAAGCATGCAGATTCTCCGCCATAAGGTTAAACGAATGCGCCAATTCACCAATTTCATCATCAGTCGCCACTTCAATCCTGTGGGCAAGTTCGCCCCTGCCCAGCCTTACAGTCCCGTCCCTCAATTTGTTAACCGGGGCGAAGGCATAGTTCATTCCAACGAACAAAAATATACCGCCGAGCACCAAAAGAATACCCCCAACCATCAGAAAGCGATTCTGCAAAACTGTAATCGGCGCAAGGGCCTCGGCGGCATCAATTTTAACAATCAAGCCCCAGTCTGCACTGTCAATCGGGACATGGCAATAAGCATGAAGCGCATCTACGCCCCGGTAATCACGCTCATGAACAACGCCATCCTGCCCGGCAAGTGAATTGAGCCCGGCCTGAAATGGGAGGTCGCTGTTTTCGTTAAGCGGCTCAAGCAAAGCCTCGGGACGGTGGCGCAGGGGGCTCATGGCTATGATTTGATCATCTTTACTGGAAATCAGGATAATTTCCCCGCTCTCTCCCAGGCCTGTTCTGTCGGTAAGGACACCGATCATCCGGGCCAGTGACAAATCGAGTTTAACGACACCGATCAGCTCCTCTGTTAACAGTTCAGGGTTAGCCAGGGGTAAAGCCAGGGTATATAAATACTGGCCGTTTTCCTGGCGAAAATCGCTCTGGAATTTGCCCGTAATGCCTTCTCTGAACCAGTTAGCAGCAGAATCGTCGCGATCGAGATTCCCGGTTTCGGTAGAAGCGGCAACTATACCGTCTAAAGCAATTATGTCTATTTCTATTATTGCAGGCACCGAATTGCGGGCATCTGCTAAAATGCTGTTCATTTGATTCCTTTTTTGGTCAGGATTTTCCGCGCCGGTCTGAAAATCAATCAGGCTCAGGCGAAGTTGGGTCCGCGAAGAAACCAGGGCGGCCTGCTCAAAATCCTGGTCGACAATGCCGGCGACCTGGTCGGATCGTGACCTGGCAACTGCGCTCAGGTCCATCAGGATCTGGTCCTCGAACAGGGATCTCCCTGTCGTATTGATGACCGCAACAAATATAAACATGGTAAGTAACAGTAGAAGGGCAAGAGATATAACCATTCTAAACCGGATATAGCGAAATGGTTTTACCGGCAGGGAAGCAAGTTTTTTAAATAGTTCCTTCATAAATTATCTTCGCCCCGCTTGAATAAATATTCTCTAAAATAACTTCAATATTTATTATAAAAAACCTTTTTATTCTGAGTTCGGCACCGGATAATTCCCCTGGAACGGACGCTGGCAAAACCCTATAAGACTTTGGATATTTATATCAAAACCTTATCCGGCTGTTTCCGGGCTTCTATACCATAATTAACCGGCAGACCGCGCCTGCAGTATTAACCTGAAATAAAAAGAACCCGGTTAACGTTACCTGAAAGGTATCTAACCAGGCTCTTTTAGCAGAATATCCGTAGGATGCAGGCCGCCTTGCAGCAGCCGGTCAGAACAGTTCATACCACGACAGGCCGCGGCCCCTGATGTTTTCCAGGCTGAAGGCCTCGCTTACAGATGACGATCCGGTAACACGCATATCTTCATGCAGGTATGCGTGACGCCTCGGGCTGCTTATGTCGATATAACGGCGCAGCGTGCCGCCGGTAACAGCAGCCTGCTGCTCAATGTTGAAGTAGTCTCCGATGTTCCTGCTTGTTCTTCCTCCAACAACGCCGAAGTCGAATGCAGCTTCGAACCCGGCAGTCAGCTGTCCGGCCTGTCCGGGGTCAGCTTCTACATTAACTGCCCAGACCTGATCTGTCAGGGCATCCCAATGATCTGCTGCCTGACGTTCGCTGAATGCCTCATAAACTTCTTTCCACCAGACCGCTGATTGATCGTCGCCATAAACATACTTGGGAGGAGTAAAAAGCTTGATGCTGGTTGTAACACCCAGTTTCCTAAGCGTCTGATCATCGGTTACCCAGTCCTGACTGTCGGCAACCTGCAAGTAGCCTGACTCCATATAGATATCCGATCCTTTGGCCATACTGCCTTCGCCACCGATAACCTGACGCATCCTGGCCCCGGTTTCATATTCGTGTCCTGCCTGTTTCTTTAGTTCAATCCTGCCTTCCATCTCGTAGTCGGCACTGTGAACCATAGAGCCCTCATTT
>SKOR01000054.1 GCA_007119965.1 Syntrophomonadaceae bacterium | reverse complement strand
TAACTGGCCTTCTTTCTAAAACATTGGAACATACCCATCATAAAAGCCGAACCTGAAAGAACCAGGAAAGTCCCCCTGATAAGTACCGGATATAAGGTTACCGGGGTTTGACATGATGTGAGTATTGCCACAATTGTCTATAATATTATTATATCATATCATTAGTAATACTGCTCTTATGTGCTGCAAAAACTCGTCTATACAATCCCGGTCGGCGCCATAACTACGATTTCCTTTTTAGCAAACGAACATAAATATTCAAGAAGAGTCGATTTGCCTGTTCCGGCCCTTCCGGTAATAAACAGATGCCTGCTGCTTTCTTCCATCAGCTCCAGGGCTCTCGCAAACTGGGGGTTAATCTCAATATCTTCTATCAACGGTCGCTGGCTCCTCATTTTAACTTTGCCAATTCTACCAGGCTCAAAACTATTTTTTCTCAGGCTCTGGATCCTTTACTGGCTAAGAAGCTATTTCAACAATTCAGAACAGAGAACCGTTTCCTTAAATATTGAATGTTAACTATCCATAAAGGCTTTATGGGTTGGAATCCCCAAAACCTTTGTTTTGTAATGAAGAGTCTGGCGGGGTATGCCCAACTTCTCGGAAGCTTTGGAAATATTGCCGTTACAGAGCCTGAGAGTCTCCAGGATCAGCCTTCTTTCCGTCTCCTTAAGAAAATCGTTTAGGTTGACGTCACCGGTTATATCGCAGGTAAAATCTAAACCGGAGGAACCTCTGTCATCTTTTGCCCTGATAATATTCTGGGGCAAATCTCTCAGGGTAATTCTATTACTCAACCCCACATTCATGGCATGTTCAATGCAGTGCTCGAGCTCCCTCACGTTTCCCGGCCAGGAATAGCTCTCCAACAACTGCATTGCATCCGGGCTGATACCCTCTACTTCAAGCCCCATTTTCCGGTTAAAGCCTGAAATAAAGTTTTCTATAAGTAAATATAAATCTTTTCTTCTTCTGCGCAGCGGAGGCAGCTCCAGGTAAATGGCATTGAGCCGGTAGAATAAATCGCTTCTTAACAGTTTCTGTTTAATCGCTTCAACAGGTTCTATATTAATGCTGGCGATAACCCTTACATCAACTTTACGGATCTTAAGATCGCCAACCCGCCTGAAAGAACCTTCCTGCAAAAAGCGGAGCAGCTTGGCCTGTAAATCCTGGGGTATGGCATTAATTTCATCCAGGAAAAGAGTTCCCCCGTCGGCTATTTCAATCAAGCCCTGGCGGTCTTCTGAGCCTGTAAAGCTGCCCTTTATGGTTCCAAAAAGAATACTTTCCAACAGGTTTCCGGGAAGGGCGGCACAGTTTTGGGCAATAAAATAACCTGCCCGGTTGCCGCAGTTATGAATTGCCTGGGCAAAAAGTTCTTTTCCTGTTCCGGTTTCACCGTATATTAAAACAGGCGAATCAGACCCCGAAACCCTGCGGGCAACTTTTTTTAACCCGGTTAAAGTTGAATCCACGGTGACAATATCGTCGAAACTGTATTTTGCCTCGGTATGATCGATGTTTTTTTCTTTATTCCCCGGCCTTAAGAGCCGTCCTTTTAGAGCTGCGTTCTGCTCTGACAACTCTTTTAACTGGGTAATATCCCTGGATATATCCACAGAACCTATCACTTCGCCCCCGATGTTTAAGGGATAGGTAGAAAAGAGAATGTTTACCGTTTTACCCTGCCTTGTTTTATAGGTTTGGGGTTTATCGATTAGAGCCCGGCTTGTTTCCTGCACCTGCAGCAGAGTGCTCTCATTTATATGAGGATATATTTCTGAAACATGCTTTCCCAGCACATCAGCTGCTTCTAATTGATCTATATTGCTGGCCGCCTGGTTGTAATAAATTATAAACCCGCAAGAGTCTACAATCATTATCCCGGCATCGACCTTATCCAGGATTTGCCTGAACACAGCACATTCACTGGTTAGCAGCTTATCAAGATTCATACCGGCTTTCTCTCCTTAAACCAAACCTTTTAATATTAACTCTCTCCACTCTAATATACTCTTTTTCCAATTACAAAAACAGGTTTTTTTTTGGAAAAGTAAAAAGAGGGGATGTACCCCTCTTTACCTTGTCTTCATATAATCGCTGCTTACTGCAGGTTATTTATAGACGATACAGGAGCCAGGTTAACCTTCCTTTTTGCTCTTCAAAAGAGCCAGCACCTTGTTAACCCCGTCAATAGCATTTTCAGCATAAGCATCGGCACCGATTCTTTTCGCCCAGCGTTCGGTAATCGGCGCTCCCCCGACAACAGTAATAAATTTATCCCTCAGGCCTTCTTTACGCAGCAAATCTTCCAAATCCTTCTGGGCCTGCATGGTTGTCGTTAAAAGGGCGCTCGTGCCAATAATATCGGCATCTATTTCCACTGCTCTTTGAACAATCTTTTCAGTCGGCACATCCCTTCCCAGGTCATGGACTTCAAGGCCATTGGCCTGGAATATTGAAACTACTATCGATTTTCCGATATCATGCACATCTCCCACAACCGTGGCAATCAGGGCAGTGCCTACTTTAACCCGGTCATCAGAAGAGAGCGCTTCATTTAAAATGTCTGAGACTTTTTCCATCGCTTCAGAACCCATTACCAATTCAGGTAAAAATACCTTGCCCCTTTCAAAAAGATCACCCACTTTAACAATGCCCGGGATGAAACCTTTTGTCATCAGGTCAAAGGGAGCGATACCTTCGTCTAAACCCTGCCGGGCAAGCTGTTCAGCCCTGGCACTATCCATATCAACAATCGACTGTGCAGCCAAATCAAATATATCCATTGGCGTTAACCTCCTCCGCAATAAATAGCAACCTGCAAGATGGCTGCCTAGTTGATTTTATCTAAAAACCGTTTAACAGAGTTGATATCTAGATCAAGCAATTTACCGATATTCATCTGGGCCTGGATTCCCCTGGCCTTGCCGTGGTGGGATACAACCCGGCCGATATTTAAATCATCCCTGACTTCATTCATCACAATTTCGTCACCCAGTTCCCTAACCGAAACCTTCAATTTATCTGCAACATACTTCTTCGCCTCAGCAATACGCATCCCGGTCATTTGCATGCGCGCTACCAGATCTCCGGCGGTGCGCAACCCTCCCATGCCCGATGCCAGCGTATGTGTGGCGATCATTCCGCAAAAATCACCCGTGCCTACCTATAACCCGTCGGCTTTGCCTACTTCCGCCATTGCTACCGAAACACGACTGACCACGTCAACCGGCAGAACCTCTACTGTAGTTACACCGCCAACCCCCAGGCCAACATTGGGATGAACGGGAATGCTTGATGCCTCGCTGCAGGCCTTACAAAAAGTAACTGCCCGGGCTAAATTGAATGCAAAAGATTCATTGCTGATGTTATTAACTACCGGTCCGAATATAGTTGCACCGGCCTTTTCAGCCAGTTTAACCTGTTGGTGGGGATACAGCCCGGCCAACCTTACTCCATCATAAGATAATGCGCCGTGCATACCTAAAACAAATTCCCCGGCCATACCCATTTCAATGCAAATCTCCGGATATTTTTGCTTCAATATTTCTGTAGCTTTTAAAGCAGCATAAAAATCGGCATCACCTGCTGCTCCGGTTGTGTCAAAATCTATCCCCTGAGCTCCCCCTTCGTACATTTCTGAGGCTACATAAACCAGATCTTCCACGCAGAATTCCACCGCTTCTTCCTGGGCTTCCCTGGCTTCTTCAATTTTCCCCTGCGGCATCAACTCCGCCCAGTTTGGAACCGGCCCATCCGGACGGCTGTACCTGCCCAGGTCAGGCATGGCACCATAGAAAAGCGGGATAGTTAAAAGGTGGGAAGCCTGTTCAACCCAGGACCTCTCCTCTGAAGCTACAGTTTTAATAGCCTTGTAACTGTAATCGATAAAACCCGATTCGGCTGTATCCATTCCACATACCCTCTCGTAGGTCTGCAGCATTTGCAGGCGGTTCACTGAAAAACCCCTGGGGACTGACCCAATAGAAGGAGAATCTCCAGTCATAATAATCTCATTGCCTTTTTCCACTCCTACCATTTTCCCGGGCCTCGAAATTATTTCCAGGAGTTTTGCCAGCTCCCCTTCATTAAGAGGTTCTATCTCACCCCTTTCTGCAGCATCCTCAGTCCCTGCCAGAAGGTCTTCTTTTATTTCTTCTAAATCAAGATCAACCATTGATCCGTCGCCTAGCCTGGTAAACACCATTTTCCTGCTCCTTTCGTAACTTATTTATAACCGGCGTTCATTAAACTAGTAAAGCGAATTTAACTCTTCCTGAAGGCTTTGATCTTTATCGCCCCTGTTCACTGATCACTAAAACCCACTCTTCACCGCAAATAGTTTATCGGGGTAATACTAACCTAAGCCTGCTTCCTCTTCTGCTTCCCGCACAACCTGCCTCAGTTTTTTTACAACTTCAGGATCAAGAGGCACCGGTTTATGGTTCTCCAGAATCCCGCGCACTTCACCTTTTGCCCTCGTAATCATATCCGATTCCCCTGCTGCTTCACAGTCTTTTTTCATTCTGCGATCTATCAGGCTGGCTCGTGAGTGTTCTTTGCGCATGTATCTGACAGTATGCTCTTCCGTAAGGTAATTTCCGCCGGCACCTACCGACCTTATTACATCGACAGCCAGGGTTTCTTTGTTTACAGTTATTCCCTGCATTACCCTTTTCACCATCCTTACAAATTCACTGTCAGCAAGCAGCTGCGCGTAGCAAAAACAGATTCCCGTATCCAGCAAGCCCATCCCGTATATGATGCTGCTTCCCGTCAGGGCAGGAAGCAAAGCCGTTATAGTTTTTTCGTGGCCGGCCTGGATATCGGAACTTTGACTGTCGCACTACGTCCCCCCCACATTGGTTGGTATACCATAATACTGTCCCAACTGCCCCACTGCCGCACTAAACATGGCATGTTCCGGAGCGCCTACCGGTGCGGTTGTATGTTTTAAATCCATAATTGTATTTGAGGTTCCATATATTACAGGTGTTTCTCTGCTTACCAGCTGGGCCAGGATGATTCCGCCCAGGACTTCGGCATTTGTAACAACCAGGGTGCCTGCCATGGTTACAGGAGTTGTAGCGCCTGCCAGCCCCATTGAAAGGATGTTTACCGGGACACCTGCCTGGGCCGCTTCAATAATCAGGTCGGTACATTCTTCGTGTAATTCCAGGGGACTAACCGGGCAGGTTCCAAGGGAAACAACCGGACGTTCCCTCAGCTTTTCCCTGCCGCCGGCTATTGCTGAAGCCATCTCCAAAAACCTTCTGATACTGGAAATACTGTGAGTATCGTGGCTAAAGTGCTTAGATGTGTTGCTAAGAACCACTTCCGCCTCATGCAGCTCCCTTACTTCCAAAGGGATATCCCCGGCTGAAACAGCCAGCGTGAAAAAGTCCACCTCTTCAACCGCATCACAAAACCGGGCGATATTACCTAAATCCTCTTTAGTGGAATCACGGCAATTTCCAGAGTGAGGATCAATAACTTTGATGCCCGTGGCAAAATTTTTAAAATAAACTTTCTCTCCTTCTAAAACAATATCGTTGTTTCTGTCTCTGGCAGCCAAAAGAACCCTCTCCGGGGCAGAATCAACAGCATCGCCAACAATACAGGGCGGGATTTTAACCGTTTTGCTTAATTCATCTACAGTACAGCCGGCCTCGGCATAAATATCCCTGGCCCGTTTTGAAAGAACTTTTATTCCTGTCTTATCTAAAATCTCCAGTGTCGCTTCATGAACCTGGTCTAAATCAGATTCCTTCAAAATACTGTAACCCAACATCTCTCCCCTGTACATGGGATAACCCCCTTATGATCAGTTAACCCATTAACTATCAATATTCATGCCAAATCAGCCAATAGAGATAAAGTCTCTATTGGCCTGCTAACCTTAAGGACAGCCATTTCAGAGAAGATCAAAAAAGGACAGATCGCAAACAATTTTTGTCTATCGACAAATTTTAGGCACAAATAATCACCCCACCGGTAGTTTGTTATAACGATGGGGTGCCTTTAAACAAAGAGCCTGCCCCTGTTCCGCCTGTTAAAATGAAAACACTATGGGCAGCCAGTAATAGGCAAATAACGTAATGACAACTACCCCGGCAAGGTTTAACCAGACACCGGCCTTAACCATCTGGGGAATAGTGATGTAGCCGCTCCCGAAAATAACAGCATTCGGTGGCGTAGCCACGGGCAGCATAAAGGCGTATGACGCGGCCGTAGCCGCGGTAATCATCATAGCGTAAGGGTGAATTGCCATTGCTGCAGCCATGGCAGCCATGATCGGCATCATCATTGATGTGGTGGCTGTATTGGATGTTATTTCGGTCAGGTAGATGACCAGGGCTACAACAGCAAACATAATCAGCAGCATAGAGGCACCTTCCAGCACGGCAAGCTGCATGCCGATCCACTCAGCCAGGCCGGAATCGGAGAAACCTGCTGCAATAGCCAGTCCGCCGCCGAAAAGAAGCAGAATGCCCCAGGGGACTTTAATGGCCGTATTCCAGTCATTTAAAAACTCGCCTTTTCTCAGGTTAACGGGAATTAAAAATGTTATGACTGCGCCCAGCACAGCGATCAGGGCATCGTTAATCAACGGGAAATAGTTAACCAGGACAAAAGCCCTGCTGATCCAGGCCAGGGCTACAAATATGAACACCCCTGCAATCAGCTTCTCTTCCCTGGAAGTGGGACCAAGGGCGCTGAGCTGCGCGCTGATCACTTCCCTGCCGCCCGGGATCTCTTTTAATTTTGTGGGGTAGGCGATCCTGGTCATGTAATACCAGGCCACAATCATAAAAACTATTGAAATCGGCAGGCCAAAAGCCATCCAGTGGGCAAAACCAATCGAAACACCAAACATTTCTTCGGCAGCACCGGCAAAAATAATGTTGGGCGGGGTGCCGATTAAGGTTGCCACCCCGCCGATAGAGGCGGAATATCCGATACAAAGCATCAGGCATGTTCCGAAATTGAATTTGCCCTTGCGGACGTCGATGCCCTTGATGCCCCGTTCCTTGATTAATTTGGCTACCTGAAAAATTACAGCCAAACCGATCGGGAGCATCATCATGGTTGTCGCCGTATTTGATATCCACATCGATAAAAACCCGGTAGCCACCATGAAGCCTAAGATCAGGCGGTTAGGGCTGGCGCCGACCATGCTGATTATCAAAAGAGCAATGCGGCGGTGAAGGTTCCACTTTTCCATGCAGACCGCAATCATAAAGCCGCCCATAAATAGAAATATGTTAGGGTTAGCATACGGTGCCGTAGCTTCACCTACCGTCATTACACCTGTTAAAGGGAAAAGCACTATGGGCAGAAGTGACGTCACAGGGATTGGTATTGCCTCGGTTATCCACCAGGCGGCAATCCAGGCTGTGCCGGCAAGAATTAGCTGGGCTTCCGGGTTCATCCCCACGGGTTGTGG
This sequence comes from Syntrophomonadaceae bacterium, assembly GCA_007119965.1. Classification (GTDB taxonomy): domain Bacteria; phylum Bacillota; class Dethiobacteria; order DTU022; family DTU022; genus T3SED10-7. The sequence goes on along the minus strand of SKOR01000054.1, from coordinate 1,089 downwards.
CATAATGATCAAGAGAAGAAAAAGCACAGGCCCGAGGATAAGGCCGGTTCTCTGTCGCGTGCCGTAATCCGGCCCGCATTCTTTCTCCTCGCCGGGACCGCGGCCCTTCTGAGGCAGGATATCTCTCTGATCTATTCCGCCATCTATCTTTTGATAACCGGCAGGATTGTCACCTCCACCTGAAGCTGCCGCAATCCGTCCCTTAGTAACAAAATTAAACTTAAGCAGATCTTTTGTCTGCTCATGAAGCTGCCAGAGGTACTGCCACAAATTTTTCAACCCTTCGCTGTAAACTGCCATTGGAGCCTCCCGTTATAAATTATTGATTTAAAAGCTCTTCCACAGGCGCTTTTGTGAAATCTATCACTAATTATAACAGCATATTATTTAACTTTCAAGCATATAAAGCTATAATAACAACAATAAAGGTAAAATTATTTTAAATATCCGGTTGTATTTTTCTTTATAATCAAAACTACCGAAACCAGAGTAGAGAATTTTCTAACTTAAGCCAAGTATAACAGGCTTTTTTCTTTATTCTGATTATACAAGCGCCACCCCTTCAACATGTTCTGATATTCACATTAACCCATTATATGCCATTGCGGCACAGGGCAGCACACGGCTGCAGCACAGGGGGCGGTTCTTTTATATTACAATGCCCTCAAACACTCTTATTAGTTAAGTTCCCCTGTCAACCCCATTTTTATTGCGGTTACCCTTTCAAAGAGGCCGCAGCAGTTTAAAGTAATGGGCTTGACAGGGGGCAGGATTTCGTGTTAAATAGTTAGGTGTGAATAACAAATTTGATTTCGCTTATCCGCAAGGCCTGCTTTCAGGCAGGCTTTAAACAAGGAATAAATGTTAGCTAAACCTTACTTCTTGATGCGCCTAAATAGTTTCATTTAGCCAGGCTGCCTGATGAAACCCTGAAGCTTTAAAAGGGTTCAACGCAAACAGCAAGTTAAATCAAGTCGGGCAGGGAAGGGAAATAATGCACTCAAAACGTTCTATATTCTGGATCATCGCTTTAACATTAATAACCATCCTGATTTTCTATTTTGGCCGGGAAGAGATAGTTGGTTTGCT
>SKOR01000106.1 GCA_007119965.1 Syntrophomonadaceae bacterium | reverse complement strand
TGTTCCGATTCCCTGCCGGTAACGACCATGTTACCCTTGTAAAGCTTCATGTTAATCGTGCCTGTCACCGTTTGCTGGGTGCTGTTCACAAAAGCGTCCAAAGCTTCCCGCAGCGGTGTAAACCAGAGCCCGTAATAGATCATTTCGGCATACTTAAGGGCAATTACTTCCTTGTAGTGATATGTTTCCCGATCTAAAGTATACTGCTCCAGCTCCCGGTGTGCAAAGGCCAACAGGGTTCCGCCCGGGGTTTCATAGATACCGCGCGATTTCATACCCAGCAAACGGTTTTCAACCAGGTCAACCCGGCCAATTCCGTGCCTGCCTGCTATAATGTTCAGCTCTTCAACAAGTTCCACCGGGCCGAGTTTTTTACCGTTTACGGCATTGGGCGTTCCTTTATTCCAGCTGATCGAAAGTTCTTCAGGCTCGTCAGGCGCATCCTGCGGGTCGCAGGTCAACCTGAACATGTCCTTATCGGGCTCCCTGGCCGGATCTTCCAAAACCCCGCCTTCAAAGCTGATGTGCCAGATATTGCGGTCTATGCTGTAAGGTTTCTCGGCCGTCACGGGAATCGGGATGTTATAGTCACAGGCATAGTTGATGCAGTCTGTACGCGACTTAAGGTCCCATTCCCGCCACGGGGCCACTATCTTCAGGTAAGGGTTGAGCGCCTTGACTGCAAACTCAAAACGGACCTGGTCGTTACCCTTGCCAGTTGCGCCGTGGGCAATGGCAGTTGCCCCTACTTTTTCAGCAACTTCAACCAGCTTCTTGCCGATAACAGGGCGGGCAATGGCGGTTCCCAGCAGGTATTTACCTTCGTAAACCGCCCCTGACCGAACCATGGGGAAAATATAGTCTTTAACTAATTCTTCGCGGATATCTTCGATAAATATTTGGGAAGCCCCGGTATTTATCGCCTTTTCTTCCAACCCTTCCAGCTCTCCTGGGCCCTGCCCGACATCAGCGGTAAGGGCAACTATTTCGTAGTCATATTCTTCCTGGAGCCACCTGACGATAACAGATGTATCCAGTCCGCCCGAGTAGGCCAGTACTATTTTTTCTTTAGCCATCATAATCTCCTCCAATATTTTTTCTAAATGAATACTAAATCTTCTTCATAATCTGATCGATAATTGCTAAACCGTTCTTTAGTTCACTCTTGCTGATGGTCAGCGGAGGCAAAAAACGCAGGGTGTGATCGTTGATTGCATTGATCAACAGCCCTTCAGAGGTACATTTTCCCTGGATCTTCTTTGCTTCCGCTTTTTTTAAGCCAAGGGCGCAGATTAAGCCGATGCCCCTGTATTCACTGCTTAGAACAGGGTAAGAGGAAAGGAATCTTTTCAGTTCCTGCTTAAAGTAAACGCCTTTTTCAGCAACCTCCGCCAGAAAACCTTCCCCAAGTATAATATTAAGTACTGCCAGCGCTGCGCTGCATACGACCGGATTGCCACCGAAAGTTGAAGCATGGTCGCCCGGCTGCAGTACTGCCGTGTAAGGCTCGCTGGCTATCATGACCCCGATCGGCAGCCCGCCGCCCAAACCCTTGGCCGCGGTAAGCAGGTCTGGTATTACCCCGTAATTTTCAAAGGCCCACAATTTGCCTGTCCGGCCCATGCCGCACTGTACCTCATCGAAGATCAGCAAGATACCTTCACGATCACAGAGGCTTCTCAAACCCTCAATAAAAGTTTGGTCTGCCGCGTAAACTCCGCCTTCGCCCTGGATAGGTTCAATCATAATCGCCGCGGTCTGTTCGTCAATTAGCTTTTCAAAAGAATCTAAGTCGTTAAAAGTCGCGTAAGCGAAACCTTCAACTACAGGAGCAAAGGGTTTATGATACTTCGGCTGCCCCGTAGCCGCCACGGTGGCCAGGGTCCTGCCGTGAAAAGAGGCTTCAGCGGTAATGATTTTAAAGCGGCCCGGCTCGTTTTTACGGGCCAGCTTGATTGCCGCTTCATTTGCCTCGGCACCGCTGTTGGCAAAGAAAACTTTCCCGCCCGGCATACTGTTTTCAACCAGCGCCATAGCCAGCTCAGCCTGGGGGCCGCCGTAGTAGAGATTAGAGGTATGGATAAGCCGGCCGGCCTGCTCGCGAATCGCCCCGACTACAGCGGGATGGCAATGCCCGACTGCATTGACTGCAAGACCGCCTAAAAAATCAAGGTATTTTTTACCGCTGTCATCCCAGGCATATGATCCCTCACCTTTTACCAGGCAGGGAGTCTGATCCGGCTGCCGGTTATAGGTATTGATGATGTACTGCTTTTCCATTTCCTGAATGCTTTTCATGATCTCTACCCCTCGCTTCATTTTTACTGCGTCACCATGGTGCCGATACCTGCATCGGTAAATATCTCTAAGATCAGGGAATGAGGCACCCTGCCATCAATAATATGGGTCCGCCGCACCCCGCCGTCCAAACCCATCAGGCACGACTCAACCTTGGGGATCATCCCCCCGCTTATTTCGCCGTTCATAATCATCGCCCTAATTTCCCGGCGGTTGATTGAAGAGATAAAGTCCTGCCCGGCATCACCGGTACGGTAAATGCCATCTACATCGCTTAAGACAATCAACTTTTCCGCTTTAAGAGAGACGGCAATCTCTCCCGCCGCATGATCGGCATTAATATTTAAACTCTCCCCGTTCAGACCTGTCCCGACAGATGAGATAACCGGTATGTAACCGTTTTCGCTGACGGTGTGAATAATCGACGGGTTAACCTGGATAATTTCACCGACCCGGCCGAGGTCAATTTTCTCTGCTTCAGCATCCCCTTCAGCCTGCTGCAGCTCTTTGCGCCTGGCCTGCAGAATTTCGGCATCACGGCCGCTAAAACCGACTGCCCTGCCCCCTTTCTGATTAATGAGGCTGACAATCTGCTGGTTAACTTTGCCGTTTAAGACCATCTCCACAATTTCCATTGTTTCATCGTCGGTAACCCGCAGGCCGTTGACAAAGTGCGGCTCCTTGCCCAGCCTGGTCATAACCTGGCTGACCTCCTTGCCACCGCCATGCACCAGGACCGGCTTGACCCCGATATATTTAAGCAGGACCATGTCGAGAATAACCGATTCCATCAGCTCGGGGCTGACCATGGCCTGCCCGCCGTATTTAATTACAAAGTATTTCCCGGAAAACGACTGCATGTAAGGCAGCGCTTCAATGAGCACCTCTGCCTTCGGTATACTGAGTAATGCTTCCTGGTTCATTTCTATCACCTGCCTCCCGTTAACTGCGGTAGTCGCTGTTAATACTGATATATTCATGACTCATGTCGGTGCCCCAGGCAGTAACCTCCGCCGAACCGATTTTCAGGTCGATCAGAACACTCACAGCGCGTTTTTGAAGCACCTTTTTCATATCTGTTTCACTGAAAGGGACCGAACCGCCCCCTGCGGCCACCTGGTAAGGGCCGATATAAATATCGACCAGGGTGGGGTTGAAATCTACCCCTGCATAACCGAGCGCCGCTAAAATCCTTCCCCAGTTGGCATCTTCACCGTAAAAAGCAGTTTTAACCAGGGGGGAATTCAGGACGCTGCGGGCCATAATCCTGGCCCCTGCTTCGTCGGCTGCATTTTTTATATTAAGGGTAATCACCTTGGTCAGGCCCTCCCCGTCCTCAACAATTTTCAGGGCCAGCTCCCTGCATACCTCAAAAAGCAGTTCTTTAAACAGGGGGAGACCTGCACTGCCTTTGGTGATCTCACTACCCCCGGCGGCCCCGTTGGCCAGGATCAGGGCGGTATCGTTGGTTGACGTATCGCCGTCAACGGTAATTGAATTAAAAGATTTATCGGCCGCTTCAGCAAACAGTTCCTGCAGCAGGGGGCGTTCAATTTTTGCATCCGTAACCAGAAAAGCAAGCATGGTGGCCATGTTGGGGCAGATCATCCCCGAACCCTTGGCTATTCCCGCCAGGTGTATTTCTCCTTCCGGCAGGCTGCAGCGGTAAGCCGCCTGCTTGATAACCGTATCTGTGGTCATAATTGCTTCGGCAGAAGCAATGTCAGGTTCGGGGCCTTTGCCGAGGCTGTCAACTGCTTTGCCGATACCTGTGATGACCTTAGCCATCGGCATGGGCACGCCGATTACTCCTGTAGAGCTGACCATGACCTGCCCGGCAGCAATGTTCAGGGCGGCGGCGGTTTGCCCGGCCATTTCCTGCGTATCGCGCATGCCCTGTTCCCCCGTGCAGGCGTTGGCATTGCCGCTGTTGACCACCAGGGCCCGGACCGGGTTTTCCAGGTGTGCTTTGCAAAGCTGGACAGGCGCGGCCTGCACCAGGTTAAGGGTAAAAACCCCGGCCGCTGCTGCTTCTGTTTCACTGTAGATAACGGCAAGATCTTTTTTGCCTTTTTTTATGCCCCCCTGTATTCCTGAAGCCTGAAAACCTTTGGCCGCTGTTATTCCCCTGTTTTCTAATTTCGTCCACTTATTATTCTCTGCCGCGCTCATCGGGCACCTCCACATTCACTTGAATTCATTTTCCAAACAACTTATACCGCCAGTTGGCCGAGGCCTCTTTCTTCGGGCAGTCCGAACATCATGTTCATGTTCTGCACGGCCTGACCTGAGGCGCCCTTGACCAGGTTGTCAATCGCTGAAATGATAATCAGCCGGTTAGTCCTGCTGTCCAGCTTGAAAGCCAGGTCGCAGTAGTTGCTGCCGCGGACAAAGCGGGTCTCGGGCAGCGCAGGCGGTTCACAGATACGCACAAAGGGGCTGCAGCTGTAAAAACTTTTGTATAGGCTGTACAGTTCTTCTTCGTTTTCCGGCCCTTTTAACTCAATGTAGGTAGTACATAAAATGCCGCGCACCATCGGCACCAGGTGCGGGGTAAATGTAACCTGCAGATCTCCGCCAGCCAGTCGTCCCAATTCCTGCTCGATTTCAGGCGTGTGCTGGTGTGATGCAACGCGGTAAGCCTTGAAATTTTCCGTACATTCAGGAAAGTGAAAGGGCTGTTTCGGGGCCCGGCCCGCCCCCGATACACCCGACTTGGCATCGATAATTATACTTTTCAGATCGGCCAGTTTGTGCTTAAGCAGCGGGGCCAGGCCCAGGATAACGCCCGTCGGATAGCAGCCGGGGTTGGCAACCAGCTCTGCATCCTTTACATCCTGCCCGTAAAGTTCGGGCAGGCCGTAGACAGCCCCGTCAAGCAATTCCGGATGTGGATGATCCAGGGCATACCACCGGTTGTACAGCCCGGGCCGCTTCAGCCTGAAGTCGGCGCTTAAATCAATCACCCTGAAACCCTTTTTAAGCAGGGCAGCCCCGGCAGCAGCCGACTTTCCGTGCGGCATGGCACAGAAAACCAGGTCGATTGAACCTGGAATCCGGCTGACCTGCATCTGATCCAGGGAAAGGTCAACCTGTCCTTTAAACTGGGGGTGAATATCACTTACTTTTTTTCCGGCATGGCTCTCCGAAGAAACCAGGGCCAGTTCTGCATCGGGGTGGGCGCTTAACAGGCGCATTAATTCAGTCCCCGTGTAACCGGTCGCTCCTAAAACCGCTGCTTTGATCATCTTTTATTCCTCCTGAAATATAAAAAGCCTCTCATCCTTTAAAGGACGAGAGGCTCGCGGTACCACCTTTATTGATCGGCAAAATATATGCCAATCCTCTCAAACCGTTTTCATGAAAAACGGCCTTGATAACGGTATAAAACCGGGTCGGCCTACCCACCGGCTCACTGGCCGGCTTCAACCGCCACCTCCGGGGTGCGCTTCACCGTCTGCTTCAGTTCCGGACTTTCACCAACTCCGGCTCGCTGCTACCGCCACAAAACGACTACTCTCCCCATCACGGGCTTTATTATATTGCTTGTAAGTTTAACACACATTCAAAATATGTCAAGATAAAATTTATCAAGTCACCTTTTTTTATCCAACACCAATAAAATTGGAGCCGGGCATGTAAGTAATACCTTTCCACGGCCATATAACCGGCCCCCAGCTAGAGGGGGATGTTGCCGTGTTTGCGGCTCAGGCGCTGTTCCCGCTTGGTTCCGACCATTTCAAGACCGCAAATCAGATGGGCCCGGGTTTCAAGCGGCTGAATTACTTCGTCAATCCAACCACGGGCAGCGGCAATATAGGGGTTGGCATAACGATCGCGATATTCCTGGACCAGTTCCTGCCGCTTTTGCTTCTTATCATCGGCTGCTTCCAACTCGCGCCTGTTAACGATATTAACTGCGCCTTCGGGGCCCATTACGGCAATTTCAGCCGTCGGCCAGGCCAGGCAGAGATCGGCGCCGAGTGAGCGTGAGTTCATGGCAATATAAGCTCCCCCGTAAGCTTTGCGCAGGATTATCGATATCTGCGGCACAGTAGCATCCGAATAGGCATAGAGGATCTTGGCCCCGTGGCGGATAACCCCTCCCCACTCCTGTTCAACACCGGGCAGATAACCGGGGACATCAACGAAGGTTATCAGGGGCAGGTTGAAACAATCACAGAAACGCACAAAACGGGCTATTTTATCGGAAGAATTAATATCCAGGCAGCCTGCCTTAACCAGTGGTTGGTTGGCAATAATACCCACCGCCTGGCCGTTTAGTCTCGCTAAACCGACCACTGCATTAGGGGCATAACCGCCGTGCACTTCCATCAGTTCGCTGCCGTCAACCACCCGTTTGATCACCTCGCGGACATCGTATGAACGGTTTGGGTTGTCGGGCATAATTTCAAGCAGTTCTTCCGGGTCAAGCTCAGGTTCACGGGGCTCTGCCAGGGGCGGGTCTTCAACGTTGTTAGAAGGCAGGAAGCTCAGCAGCCTGCGAATTTGCGAAAAACATTCTTCTTCATCTTCGGCAAAAAAGTGCGCCACCCCGCTGGTATTGTTGTGGGTTGCGGCTCCACCCAAATCTTCAGAACTCACATCTTCACCGGTTACCGCTTTAATTACCTGAGGGCCAGTTATAAACATGTTGCTGGTCTTGTCGACCATGAAGACAAAATCGGTAATGGCGGGGGAGTAGACCGCCCCACCGGCGCAGGGCCCCATAATTACAGATAGTTGGGGTATTACCCCAGAACAGAGGGTGTTCCTGTAAAATATATTGCCAAAGCCGTCTAAGGAATATACCCCTTCCTGGATCCGGGCCCCCCCTGAATCATTTAAACCGATTACCGGGGTTCCATTTTGGGCGGCAAGGTCGAGGACACGGCAAATTTTCCTGGCGTGCACTTCACCGAGAGATCCTCCCGCAACGGTAAAATCCTGGGCATATACATAAATACGCCGCCCCGAAACCGTGCCGTACCCCGTAACAACCCCTTCACCGGGGTTCGGGTAATCAAGGCTGCTGGCATCTTCCAGGTTGGTTTGAGAAAAAGTTCCGATCTCGACAAAACTGCCTTCGTCAAGAAGTTTGTTTAAACGCTCCCGGGCTGTCAGTTTTCCCTTTTGATGTTGTGCTTCGACCCGCTTTTCGCCTCCGCCGGCGTAGGTCCGTTTGCGCCTTTCTTCCAGATGCTTCAATCTGTCATCCATTGCTTTCACCGCTTTCTGCAGTAATTTCTTATATGTTTAGCGTTCGCAAAGTTCTACTAACACTCCGCCGGTCGATTTGGGATGCAGAAAAGCAATTTTTGCTCCTCCCGCACCATAACGCGGTTTTTCGTCAATCAGGGCCACTCCCTGTTCTTTTAGCTGCTCCAGCTTTTCTTCAAGATTGGTGACCCTGAAAGCAAGGTGGTGCACTCCTTCGCCTTTCTTTGCAATAAACTTACCCACAGGCCCTTCAGGGTCGGTTGGCTCTAACAGCTCAACCTTGCTTTCGCCGACCGGGAAAAAAGCGACCTTTACTTTCTGTTCCTCGACCACTTCAGTCCCTTTAAACTCCAGCCCGATCTGATCGCGGTAAAAACTGACCGATTTTTCGAGATCAGAAACGGCGATACCAATGTGATCTATTTTTTCAAACACGACCAACGCTCCCGTCTTATTGATTTTGATCGATCTTTGTGTTGATAAAACTTATGATTTCTTCAGTTGTCGAACCCGGGGTAAAGACTTCCGCCACACCATTCTCTTTCAAGTATGCAACATCTTCCCGGGGAATAATGCCCCCGACAACAACGATTATATCACTGCTTTCCTGTTCGCGCAGCATCTCCAGCACAGGAGGTAACAGCTGCATATGCGCCCCGGACAGGATACTTAAACCAATTACCTGGACATCTTCCTGAAGCGCCGCCTCCACAATCTGTTCCGGCGTTTGCCTCAGACCCGTGTAAATTACTTCCATGCCGGCATCGCGCAGGGCCTGGGCGACAACTTTTGCACCGCGGTCATGTCCATCAAGGCCAACCTTGCCGACGAGCACTCGCACCGGTTTAACGGCCATATCATCATTCCTCCTTCTTCTTAACTAAAACTTTCTTACAGGGTAATCTGCTGCTGATACTCGCCGAATACATCCCTCAAAACACCGCAAATTTCTCCCAGCGTGGCGTAGGCTTTGACCGCCTTCAAAATATGCGGCATCAGGTTATCATCAGATTGAGCCGCCCTGCGCAGCTCCTGCAGGGATTCAGAAACTTTGCCCTGGTCACGGCTGAGGCGAACTTCCTTGATTCGCTCAACCTGGCGCTGGCTTGTGGCGGGATCCATCTTTAAAAGATCCATCGGCTGCTCACCGCTGGTTTGGA
>SKOR01000094.1 GCA_007119965.1 Syntrophomonadaceae bacterium | reverse complement strand
GGCCGGTCAAATTCGGCAATGAACTGCAGGTTGCGATACCTTTCGTTGTAATCGAGGCCGTACCCGACTACGAAGATGTTGGGCATATCAAAACCCTTGTAGTCGACTGGCACTTCGACAATGCGGCGCGCTTCAACATTAAGCAGGGTGCAGACCTTTAGGTCGGCGGGATTCCTTGTTTTCAGGTTGCGCAGCAGGTAGCCGAGGCTCAGGCCGGTATCGACAATATCCTCGACGATCAGGACATGCTTCCCGGTAATGCTCAAGTCCAGGTCCTTGGTTATACGCACCACATCTGCTGAATCAGCCTGTTCCCCGTAGTTGGAAATACTGATAAAGTCGATGGCAAAGGGTACGTGCATTTTGCGGGTCAGATCGACCAGAAAATAGGTGCTGCCGCGCAAAACCCCGACCAGGATTAATTCTTTTCCGGCATAGTCTTCGGATATTTTTTTTCCCAGTTCAGCAACTTTCTCTTCAATCTGTTCCCGGGTCAGGAATATTTTCAGCTGATCCTCGCGGTATGGTTTTTTTTCACTCAACTTTCTTCTCCTTCATCAGGGTTGATCCTGTGCTTTTTTAGCAGGCTTTCAAAACCTTTCTTATCGATCAGGCGGACATTGATTTCAGGGTAAAGCTCTTTCATGCGCCTGATCTTCCGGTTTTTCCTCCAGGCCTGCTTTGGTTTCTGGGTGGTCAGTTCAATATAGAGTTCCTGGTCGGGCAGGTAAAAATCAGGCGAGAAAGCTTCAACGACATTGCCTTCGCTGTCCCACTCGAGCAGGAATGTCCGCGGCTCGTAATCCCAGCGGATGCGGTAAAAATCGAGCATATGGGCAAACTCTTCTTCACTGGGATGCATAAACTTATCAGCTTCCGCATCCGCTGAAGGGGTGATAATTCCGTTTTCTATTTCGGCACTGCCCGGACCGTCTTTGACCTCACGCGGCTCAGCATGCACCTGGTAAGCGGCGACAATAATATCGGCTGCATCTTCCAGGCCCATGTTCTCGGTGTTCAACACCAGCTCGTATGCGCGCATGTTATTCCAGTTTACATCAAAAACCTGTCGGTAGTACTGCTTCTTTTCACGATCTTTTTCTTTAACCAGCTTAATCGCCGTTTCTGAGTTCAGGTTATAGAGCTTCATTACTCTTTGAACCCGGTGGGTAAACTGGGCAATGATCCTGACATGCAGGGCCGGCGGATAATCACGGAATAAAATAGAGCCGCCCCGCCCCAGGATGACCAGGCTGTTACGAATGGCCAGGTCGTAGATATAATCATGCATTGTTTCGACATACTGGCGGACAGCCTGGTTATTTTCCTCGCTGCCCACGACTTTTTCCGGGTCCTCCGGCGGCTGCTCTACCCCGTATTCAGCGAGTCCTTCAATGATAGTCTCTTTATTGACCAATAGAAACCTGGTTTTTTCGGCCACAAAGCGGGAGACGGTCTCCCCCCCGCTGCCAAACTCACGCGAGATCGTAATAATGCCCAACAACAGACCCCCCGGAATAGATTATTTTAGAAATCCACTGATTATGGCCTCTTCAGCTTCTTCTTCTGTCAGGCCAAGTGACATCAATTTAATTAACTGCTCTCCGGCTATTTTACCGATTGCCGCCTCGTGGACAAGTTCTGCTTCAGAGTTTTCAGCCCATATTTCAGGAACAGAACGGACAGCGGCATGATCCATAATGATTGAGTCGCACTCGACATGCCCGCGCCCCGGGCCGTAAGCCATCAGGCGCGGCGTAAAAACCTGCCGGGAGTGGCCCTGGGCCACCGATCGTGAAATGATCCTGGCCGTGCTCTGCTCTCCCATCAACTTAACGGCGACGTCTGAATCAGCTGTTTGGCGGCCGTCAGTCAGCAGGCGTTCAAACATAACCAGGCGCCCGCCTGCTTTCACTTCGACTTCCGTAACCCTGGAAGTTTCGTCAACACCGCGAATCTGGATCAGTTCAAGTTCGGCGTAAGCATCCTCTTCGATAACAATAACTGTTTTCGGGTTTAAAACCCGTTTTCCGCCCCCTTCACCTTCCCCAAAGTGTTTTTCACTGTAGTGCAGACGGGCTCCCCTGCGGACAATGATTTCGTGAACGCCATCGTGCTGGGCATTTTTTGAACCGGGGTTATGGATACCGCAACCTGCAACCAGCTTAATATCGGCGCCTTCCCCGATATCGATAGTGTTGAAGACAAGATCACTCAGATCAGTTTCAGTGAGGATCACGGGTATGTGGACTGACCCTTCTTTGCCCGCGGCAACTATGACATCAATGCCCGGTTGGTCTGCCTTGGTCTTTATTTCGATTCCTTCCAGGGAACGCCTCTGGATACCTTCCCCATCCTTGCGGATATTATAAGCCCCGGGCGGTTGGCCGTGCAGATCGGCGACTTCTTCCAGCAGTTTCTTATCGAGGGCAGTCAGCATAAATTTCTTCCTCCATTTGGCAGCTCCTGCGGCAGGAGCACCGGGCGCTCTCTTTAATCTGCGGCCAGATCGTATCGCGATCGCCGCGCATACTGACTGTTCCGCCTTCCATGAGTATAATTTCATCTACCATGTTAAGGATTTTTTCCTGGTGGGAAATAACCATGGTCGTGGCATTATCACGATGGCTTTCGCCGATTACATTAATTAACTGCTCAAAGCTCCACAGGTCGATGCCTGCTTCAGGCTCGTCAAATATGCGCACCTTCGGATTCTGGGCCAGCATGGTGGCAATTTCAATTCTCTTCATTTCCCCGCCGGACAGGCTGCTGTCGAGGGCCCGCTCAAGGTAATCTTCAGGGCAGAGGCCAATCTGGCGCAGGACCTGACAGTTTACTCCATCGGAATATTTAAAGGCATACTCGAGCATATCTTTAACTTGCATACCCTTAAAACGCGGGGGTTGTTGGAAAGCATAGCCGATACCCCGCCTGGCCCGCTCGGTTATGCCCAGCGAGGTTATATCTTCCCCGTTTAAGAAAACCTGTCCCCCTGTCGGCTTGTAAATACCCATGGCCACCCTGGCCAGTGAAGATTTACCGCTGCCGTTCGGACCGGTCAGGGCATACATTTTACCCGCCTCGAGCTGCAGGTTGATATTATGCAGAATCATTATCTCCTGATCAGACTCTTCGATGATGAGACTTATATCTTCCAGTGTAAACAATTAGTTAATTCCCCTTTCCCGGCGCTTCAAGTTCCCGATTGTGTAATTATTAGTATTAACTATTGGTTATATGGATCATTAATAATTGTTGATCATAAGCCCGCGGATACTAAGCTTTACTCCTGTGTTTACATTTCGACAGTGTCCTTTTTTTTCCTGCATAGCGGGCAAATCGCTGCCGGTTGCTGTAATTTAAGATTGTAGGGCTTGCGTACACAAATATGTTGACAGCGCTTTTTTAAGCCGCTATAATGGATGTAGTACCAGTAACTACATTAGGGCGTGGTTATGATGAAAAAAAATTATGTTGGAATCCGGGAGGCAAGGATAAACCTGAGCAAGTTGATCAGGGATGTCCGAGGTGGCATGGAAATTATCATAACCGATCGGGGCAAACCGGTAGCCAGGTTGGTGACTGCTAAAGGACACGAGCTCTCGCTGGAAGAAAGATTGAAAAACTATGAGAGCTGCGGCCTGATTGAGATGCCGCAGGGCCAGGGCAAGGAAGTTCCTTCCCCCGTAGAGCTCCCCGATGATTACGCCCAGAGTGTGATCAGGGAGGACCGGGAAGATGAATGATAAGCTTGCCGTCATTTACTGGGATTCTACAGCCCTCCTCTCATTCCTGTTCAAAGACAGCTACAGTGAACAGGTGCTGGAGAAAGCCCACCAGAAAGGGGTCCATCTGCTGACAACCCTGGCCATTGCCGAGGCGTGCACGGTGATCAGCCGGGTTCACCGGGAGAAATTGCTCTCTGAGATGCTTGCCGACTCACTTTTCGAAATGCTGGAAACCGGGCCCTGGAGCAAGCTCAATATCGTGCCTGACAGCAGTTCTTTAAGGGAGCTGGCCCGCAAGTGGCCGCTTAAAGGTTCCGGGTTATGGCATTTGGCTGCGGCAAAAACGCTGCAGCGGGAGTTCCCTGAACTGATGATCCTGACCCTGGACGGCGAACTGGCAAGGGCCTCAAAAGGTGAAAACCTCAGGCTGGTGGTTCTGTAAAGCAGAAGTGTTGCTGGAAACTTTTAAAAGTGTTTCGTTAAAGAGTTTTTTCGGAGGACTTGAGCAGATTTTCCAAGCAGTTCAATTAATGATCTGAAAGGGGAGTTTTTGAATGAAAATGTGGCGCTGTGAGATTTGCGGTTACCTGCATGAAGGAGAAGAACCTCCTGATATATGCCCAAAGTGTGGTTATCCCAAGGAAAACTTTAAACTGTTGGATGAGGAAGAAGCTGAAATGATGCGTGACGCCCTGGCTACCAGGGAAAAGTACGCCCAGATTTACGATCACCTGGAAGCAATTCAGACCATAGCCCAGGAAGGGATCGACCTGGATCTAGATGAAGGGTGCAATGAAATTTTCGGCAAAACACAAACTGATATTGAAAATATCCGCAGCACGATCAAGGAAGAACTGGCCGGGCACGCCCAGGACTGTATCTGGGTAAAAGTCGCCAGTGACGGATTGTTGGATTAATCAAAACCAAACAGGTTTACAAAAACTGATTAGAAAGGAAATGAGGTGAGCTTGATGGGTAAAGCAGTAGGTATTGACCTCGGCACCACCTTCTCTGCTGTCGCAGTGGTTGAAGGCGGCAAACCCGAGGTAATCACAAACGCAGAAGGCTCCCGGACCACCCCTTCGGTTGTCGCTTTTAAAGACTCCGGAGAAAGGCTGGTCGGGCAGGTGGCAAGGCGTCAGGCTGCCCTGAACCCTGAAAATACACTTTTTTCAGTAAAGCGTTTTATCGGGCGCAAAATTGACGAGGTTGAAGCTGAGCGCAAGCTCGTTCCCTATAACACCGAGGCCGGACCGAACAACGCTGTCCGCTTCAAGGTAAACGACAAAAGTTTTGCGCCGGAAGAAATCTCGGCCATGGTCCTTAAAAAGATGATCGAAGATGCCTCGAAACACCTGGGCGAAAAGGTGACAGACGCTGTAATTACGGTGCCTGCTTACTTTAACGACTCCCAGCGCCAGGCAACCAAGGATGCCGGAAAAATCGCCGGGATAAATGTTCTGCGCATCATTAACGAACCGACAGCAGCATCGCTGGCCTACGGCCTGGACAAGAAGTCCAATGAAACCATTCTTGTCTTCGACCTGGGCGGCGGAACATTCGACGTTTCAATCCTTGAAGTCGGTGAAGGGGTCTTCGAAGTTAAGTCGACTCACGGAGACAGCCATCTCGGCGGAGATAACTTCGATAAGGCGGTTGTTGACTGGTTAGCCGAAGACTTCAAAAAAGATCAGGGTATTGACCTGCGCGATGACAAGCAGGCCCTGCAGCGCCTGATCGAGGCTGCTGAAAAAGCAAAAGTAGAGCTGTCTTCGACAACCGAAACATCGATCAGCATCCCCTTTATCACAGCCGGTGCAGAAGGCCCGAAACACCTTGACACCAAGCTGAGCAGGGCCAAGTTCGAAGACCTGACCCACAGCCTGGTTGAAAGGTGCCGCCAGCCGGTGAAAGATGCCCTGGCCGATGCCAAGTTGAGCGAGAAAGATGTCGACGAGGTTATCCTGGTCGGCGGTTCGACCCGGATACCGGCCGTGCAGAAGCTGGTCCGCGATTTAATCGGCAAAGATCCGAACCAGAGCGTGAACCCGGATGAGGTTGTCGCCCTCGGCGCGGCCATCCAGGCTGGTGTGCTGTCCGGTGAAATGGAAGATGTCGTGCTGCTCGATGTTACGCCGCTGTCCCTGGGGGTTGAAACCCTCGGCGGAGTAATGACCAAAATCATTGAGCGCAACTCGACTATCCCGACCAGGCACAGCGAGACCTTCTCAACTGCGGAAGATAACCAGCCTGCTGTTGACATTCATGTCCTGCAGGGTGAACGGGAACTGGCTAAAGATAACCGTTCCCTGGGCCAGTTCAAGCTGGAAGGGATTCCACCCGCACCGCGGGGAGTCCCGCAGATCGAAGTTGCCTTCGATATAGATGCTAACGGCATTTTGAAGGTCAGCGCCAAGGATAAAGGTTCCGGCAAGGAACAGGAAATCACAATCAGCGGTTCAACCAACCTGGACCAGGGAGAAATAGAAAAAATGGTTGAAGAAGCTGAAAAATACGGCGAAGAAGATAAAAAGCGGCGCAAGGAAGTCGAAGAGCGTAACGAGGCCGACAGCCTTGTTTACCAGGTTGAACGCCAGATGAAAGACCTGGGTGACAACCTGCCGGTCCACGAAAAAGGGCGGATCGAGCAAATCATGAACGACCTGAAAGAAGCGCTTAAAGAGAATGCGCCAATCGATAAAATCCGCAGTCTGCACAGCGACCTTCAACAGGCAGCCCACTCATTGTCTGAGGCGGCCTACCAGCAGACCAAGGCCGGAACGGGTCCTGCCGCAGGCGAAGGCGGAGCACAGGAACCCGGCGGCAGCGGCAGCGATGATGACGATGTTGTCGATGCTGAATACGAAGAACA
Source organism: Syntrophomonadaceae bacterium (assembly GCA_007119965.1). Classification (GTDB taxonomy): domain Bacteria; phylum Bacillota; class Dethiobacteria; order DTU022; family DTU022; genus T3SED10-7. The sequence continues at coordinate 2,258 of SKOR01000094.1, read as the reverse complement.
GTAAAACGGCAAAAGCAAGGGCACGGTACGCCGTGCCCCTGCCGGTTCATCGAGAGCTGGCATTGTTGCAGGAGGTTGGAACAGACTCTTGGGGGTATGGATATGGATAACAAGCGGCCGGAAGAATATTCCGGACACAATAATAACCGGGAACAGACCGCTGAAGAAAAGAACAACTTAAATAAACTGGAAGAAGAGTTGGAACAGCTGCGGCGGGCCCTGGAAGATGAAAAGAAACGCCATCTGCGGACCCATGCTGATTTTGACAATTACCGCAAGCGCATGGAACGTGAAATTGAAACTAAGAAAATTTCGGCAAAAAAAGAAGTACTGCTCGATCTAATCAGCTTCCTGGAGTATTTTGAACAGGCCCGCAAGCAGGTTCAGGATCCCGATGCAGCCCGGGGTATTGAAATCATGGCCCGGCAGCTCAGTGAACTTTTATACAAACACGGGGTCAGGCCGATCAAATGCCTGGGCGAAACTTTTAACCCTGAAGAACATGAAGGAATCGGCTATGTCGCAACAGAGCAGTGCCCGGAAGGCTGCGTGGCTGAAGAGATTTGCAGCGGCTACAGGCTGGGTGACATTCTGCTGAAACCGGCCCAGGTTATGGTTGCCCGTAAACCGTAAAAAGCTGCATTGAGTTTTAGCTTACTAAATTTTGCAATTTCCCGGTTTGATCTGGAGGAATACTTATGTCTGTAAAATTTCAGGACTACTATGAAACATTGGGTTTGGACCGCAGCGCCACTGATAAGGAAATCAAAGCCGCTTACCGTAAGCTGGCCCGCAAATGGCATCCTGACCTGCATCCTGCTGCTGAAAAAAAGGAAGCGGAAGAAAAGTTTAAAAAAATTAATGAAGCTTACGAAGTTTTAAAGGACCCCGAAAAAAGGGAGCGTTATGACCGGCTGGGCAGCAGGTGGAAAGAAGGTCAGGACTTTCAGGGCGGGCCCGATATGGGCGGAACCCGGTATTATACAACTGAAGATTTCGGGGGCGGTTTTGAAGGCGGGTTCAGTGATTTCTTCAGCGCTTTCTTCGGCGGCGGGTCACCCGGAACAGGCCGTGGTGGCCGGACGGCCCAGCGAGGACCCGTCAAAGGTGAAGACCTGGAAAGCGAAATCGAGCTGACCCTTGAAGAGGCTTACCGCGGCGGAACCCGCTCTGTACGCCTGAACAGCAGTGCAATCTGCCCGGAATGCAGCGGTAGCGGGACTAAAGACCGCAGCTTCTGCCACCGCTGCGGCGGAACGGGATCGATCCCCGATCAGAAAACCCTTGATGTTAAAATTCCTGCGGGGGTTAAAGAGGGCAGCAGGATCCGCCTGAAAGGTCAGGGCGGCAGCGGCCTGGGCGGTGCCCCAAAGGGCGACCTGTTTTTGAAAGTCCGCCTCCGCCCGCACCCCGTTTTTAAATTAAAGGGCGACAATATTGAAGTTGACGCTGTAATCCGCCCCGAACAGGCTGTGTTCGGGGACAGGATACCGGTCCAAACCCTGGATGGCAAAGTTAACGTAAAGGTACCGCCCGGCAGCCGCCACGGCAACAAGCTGCGCCTGCGCGATAAAGGCTATCCGGGTAAAAACAGCGTGCGCGGAGATCAACTGGTCAGGCTGGTAATCGACATCCCGCCCGACTTAAGCACTGATGAAAAAGAGCTTTACAAGAAGCTCCACGAGATGCGGAAAGGCGGGGAGTGATCGAAATGAAACTGGTCCGTATTCACTGCCATACCGATATTGATGAAAAAGTAACCGGGTGCCACCTGGAGTTTCATCCTGATCTGCTCGCTATCTATGAAGATATGGGCATCATCGAAAGGGAAACAGACGGAATCCGCTACGAAGACTTACACCGCCTGGAAAAAATTGTCCGTTTAAAGAAAAGCTGCGGCGTAAACACCGTCGGGGCGACAATTATTGTTGATTTACTGGAAAGAATAGAAAATATGCAGGATGAAATTGAACGTCTGCGCAGAAAGTAGGTGATCTTAAATGGATTTAAACCGGTTTACCAATAAATCAAAAGAAGCGCTGGCGGCAGCGCAGGAAATTGCCGCTAACCGCGGGCACCAGGTAGTCGGCCCGAAACATCTGCTCGCCGCCCTGCTCGACCAGGAAGACGGCCTGGCCGGCCGGATCATCCAGAATTCCGGAGCCGATGCGCCAGGCCTGCAGCAGGGGATGGAGAAGCAGCTGTCAGCGATACCCCGTGTTTCGGGTTATGAGGGCACACTGCAGATGAGCTCATCC
>SKOR01000062.1 GCA_007119965.1 Syntrophomonadaceae bacterium | reverse complement strand
TGAAGAAGCCGATTACAGCCACGATTACCGCGGCAACAACACCGATTATCATCATGATATTGCGTAAAGCATTAACCCCGGCAAAGGCTTCAGCATAATCAAGCTCGACCACCAGGCCGACTATGCTATCACCCAGAGTAGTAGCTTCCAGGGCTCCCAATACCTGGTTGCCGAGGTAGGAATCATAAACTTCCTGTATCTCAAAATCTAGATTTCCTTCCCGAATCGGACTGGATAGCAGTTCTACTGCCCGGGTATTGATACTTACATTCATGGCCGCGCCAGAAGTATATTCACCAAGCCTTGTATCAGTCTGCAATAGCCCGTTTGCATCAATCAAGTACGCGTCAGCAGTTTCTCCTAATTCATCAAGACCTTCATGGACTATATTATTTATATCGGCAGCGTAAAGAAGAATATTTATCGTACCGATAATTTGCCCCGATGTTCCATCGCTGTAAACCGGGACAGATATAACCATACAATATTGATGAATGATATCCGAGTAAAACAGTTCCGACCAGGTAGTGCGGCCCGCAATAGCAGATTGATAATAGTCACGGCCTGAAAGATCTCCTCCTTCAGTCTCCCGGTTTGAATCATATACAATAGTTCCATTAGTATCGGTTAAAAACACAAAACCGAAACCATAACTGTCAACTACTGTCGGCATCAGGCCATCAAGCACCCTTACCCGGGACTGCCATAGCGGATCAGATTGATCTCCGGGCACTTCCATAGCCTGCCCCATGTATTCTCTTCCCTGTAACACATTTAGACTTTGATATACATCACTTGTAGTTGCTAAAACCTGGGCATCGCCTACTCTTTGAGCAAAATACTGGTCCATCTGATTATCGGCCAGACCGGCGAACATTTCCATGGCCGAATATACTTCATCTTCAATGTTCTGGCTGGCCATAGTATAGCTCAGCACCCCAATTGCTGCCAGGGGTACGATGCCAACCAGCAGGAAAAAGGTAATTAATTTAATCCGTAAACTCATCTTTTTTGATTCCTCCTTTGATATTTTATTGAATTATCGATATTTAGCCTTGTTAACTGCTTCTAAACAATCAACCATAGCCTCCTCCTTAACCTTCTTAACCCGACTCTGTGAGACAACTGTTTAAAAGCAGCAGCAGTTCTGCTGCAAAATCTTGCTTCGACACCCATTTATAGATATTTTTATGATCGCAGTCCGGCTGTAAACAGGGATTATTACTTTTTGAATACAGGGACATAATCACTATCTTAGCTTCCGGCAGATTTTGGCTGATCTTGTTCAAAAGGTCTGATTCGATGAACGCCTCAGACATTAAGCGATCATCAATCAGCAGCAGATCGGGCTTATATAAATCTGCTGCCTTGAGCGCTTCAGTGATGCAGCTTGCTGTTTTTACCGCAGCAACCTTACCTCCTGCCAGCAGGAAGTTGGCGGCGGCCCTGCTGAAGCAGCTATGCGGATCTATGATAAAAACTTTCAGGTTATTCATGGTTACGATCGTCCTTTACGATCAGCTTTTTAATATAAGCTGCCTGAATTATAAAACTTTGAATATTTTCTCCGGAAAATTTCATGTAAGGTTTTAATGTATATTAAAATAATATGTCTATAACAGGTAACTGTCTATGGGGAAACTCCCCATAGACAGGCATATTAATCCCCATTTTTGCAAAAAAAATCCCCATTTTTACTTGTGGTTTTTTGCTTTAATTGGTTATTATGGGGTTGAATATAAATGCGAAGCGGAATGAATTTGCTTTTTGTCTGGGGAGATGGTACTGGAGCTAATACCGGCCGGCTGTTATAACGCAAGCACCACAAATAACCGGTCATCTTTGCTGCCTTCGATTAAATTGACATTTGACTTTGCCATATTGGCCGGTCTTTCTTGCAGTGTATAATTCCGGCTACGGCAGGGTAAAATAAAAGCAGGCCCCTTTGTCAGGTTCACCTTCGGCCCAAACTTCACCGCCGTGGCGGGTGATGATGCGTGAGACAATACTCAAACCGATGCCGGTGCCCGAGAATTCCTGCTCTGTGTGAAGGCGCTGAAAGGCGTTAAAGAGTTTTGCAGCGTGCTTCATATCGAAGCCGGTTCCGTTATCGCGGATGAAAAAGGCACTGCGGCCGCCTGCTTCGGTTAACCCAAACTCAATCTTCGTTTTCCCCTCGAGCCCGGTAAACTTCCAGGCGTTGCTAACCAGGTTTTCTATAACAATGCGCAGCAGTGTGGTGTCCCCTTCCACAACCAGGCCGGGGTCTATTTTTGTTTCCACCTTTCGATGCGGCTCCCTGGCTTGCAGTTCTTTTAAACAGACGTTAACAAGGGCACTGATTTCCACCGGTTCACGGACAATCTCCATTTGCGATACCCTTGAAAGCTTAAGCAGGTCATCGACCAGTTCCGTCATGTGGCGGCTGGAGTTAACGATCCGTCGCAGATAGTCCTGCCCCTGATGGTCGAGCTGCTCTGTGTAATCTTCAAGCAGGGCCTGGCTGAAACCTGCAATGCGGTTCAGCGGGCCGCGCAGGTCGTGGGAGACAGAATAGGAAAAAGCATCAAGTTCACGGTTTGAGGCTTCCAGCTGTGCGGTGCGCTTTTTTACGCGCTGCTCGAGGTCTTCATTAAGCTTGCGAATTTCTGCTTCAGCCTGCTTGTATTCGGTCACATCCCGGAAGCTCCAGACTCTGCCGACAATCTCATCGCCGATTATCTGCGGCTGTGAATAGCGATTAAAAACGCGTCCGTCAGTCAGATAAAGGATATCTGAGCTGACCGCTTCGGGCTGACTAAATTTCAGCTCCCGCACTTTTGCCAGAAATACATCGGGATCGCACAGTTGATCTAATACATACTGGAGCAACGTCTTGTCATCCCTATTATCCAGGATCGCCTGCGGGATGCGCCACATGGCAACAAATTGGCTGTTCTCCAGCGTTATGGCACCCTGATTGTCGGTTACCAGCAGGCCATCGGCGGTGGATTCCAGCGCAGCATTCAGCAGTGAATTAGCCTGAACCTGAGCATCTTCAGCCTCTTTAAGTTTACTGATATCCTGCATGCTAACTAAAACCAAATGCTCTCCTCTTAGATATAATCTTGAAGTTGAAAGAAGGAAATATACAGTTTTTTCCTTTCCATTAAACATAAATGGGAGGCTTGTTTTTACCTGTTGGTGAGAACAGCCTGACTCTAAAGTGTCCGAAACAGTTTTAATGACCGTACATTCCTTGCAATACGGACCTGCGCCGCATCCTTCCGGATCATCAAGAGCATAAAGACAGCCCAGCGCTTCGCCACTTCGTTGGCCGATCATTTCTTCCTGCGCTTTACCGGTAAAAGTTGATGCATATCCGTTAATTTTCCTGACCTTTCTATCTTTATCTAGCAGCATCATGTTCAGTGGCGCATTTTCATAGATAGCAGCAAGCTCAGTTTCACGCTGTTTTATAGCTTCCTCCGATTTTATTTGCTCAGTTATATTCTGAAGGATGCAATGCGTGCGTTCAAAGCTGCCATCTTCTTTATAGCCAATTCTTCCTTCGAAGGCGATGATGAGCGGCTCACCTTCACGATTATTCATCACAAACTCAGAATGTATCTTCCCGGCTTTCTTGAAGACAGGAAAACGCTGCCTGTAAGTTTCAACATATTCGGGTGCCAGAAAATCACCAAACCATTTGCCCAATACTTCTTCTTCACTATAACCGAAGGTTTTCAGCCAGGCTTCATTGACCATCAGAAAGTTTCCGTTTTCATCAAGGGATTGGTAGCTCAACGGAGCTTTGTCAAAGTGGTCTTTATACAGCGCCTTAGTCTCGCACAGTATCTTTTCAGACTGTTTGTGTGCGGTTATATCTTTAAAATAGACTGCAAAATAGCCCGACTGCTCACAGTAGGCGGTTACATCGTACCAGCGGCCGAGCGACTCGGAAAAGTTTTCGAAACGGATTGATTCACCGCTTAAAGCGACCTTGCCGTAAGTGCCAATCCAGTCGAACTTGTTTTTTTCAATGCCGGGTAAAACCTCAGTGACCTTTTTGCCGATTACAGTTTCCCGCTTCAATCCGGTCATTTCTTCAAAGGCGTTGTTAATTTCCAGAAAAATATAGTCTTCCGGGGTTCCGTGATCGTCTAAAACGATCTGGTGGTAAGCAAACGCATCGGGGAGATGCTTGATTAAGAGGCGGTAGCTGTCTTTTTCCGGTTTCATTAATTACCACTACTTTCAAAAGAGGTAAATGTCAAAGCAGCAATGTGTGGCAAGGGCTATTCAATATATTCTTTTAATATTCAATCATACCTGCCAGATTAATTACTTATTCGATTGTTTGAGTGAGGGACGGGCACTGAACATGCCCGGACGGACTATTGTTTATGCGGACAGCATGATTGCCATTTTCTGAAACTTTATAGATGTTTAGCTCATGAGGGTTTCCAGCCCTCAAATTTTAGACATCAAACACACTGACTCCACGTGGCTGGTGTGGGGGAACATATCGACCGGTTGGATCAGGGCCGCGGCAAAGTTGTTTTGCGATAAATGCTTGATGTCGCGGGCCAGGGTGGCCGGGTTGCAGGATATGTAGACGATGCGGTTCGGTCCGGCTTTTACAACTGCGTCAAGAAGGAGTTTTGAACAGCCTTTGCGGGGCGGATTAAGAAAAATGGTTTTGGGGTGTTTGCCCTGCAGCAGTAATTCGGGGATTTCTTCGGTGCGGGCATTTATAAATTCAATGTTGCCTGCGTTGTTCAGGTCGGCATTGACCCTTGCGTCTGCGATGGCTGCTTCAGAGGAGTCGACGCCGATTACTTTTTCTGTTTCCGAGCTTAAATAGAGCGAGAAATTGCCCGTTCCGCAGTAAAGATCGTAGGCATTTTGCGGCCGGCCGGCCAGTGAAGCGGCCTGTTCATATAACACCCCCGCCTGCAGTGAATTGACCTGGAAAAAGGAAAGGGGTGATATGCGGAAGCGGTGGCGGGCAATTTTTTCCTCGATATATGGGTGCCCCGACAAAACATAACTGCGCGTGCTTTTTTTGTCAGCCTGCAGGAGGACTATGCCGCTTGTTCCGTGTTCAGTTTCGGTATTGATTAGACCGGCCAGTTTTTTTAAGCGTTCGGGTTTGCTTTCCGCCCCTGCGGCCCTGCTTTCCAAAAGCACCAGGCATTCTGTGGTAGCGAATGAGGTGCGTATGGTGGCGCCGCTGATCGGCAGGTTTCCGATACCTGCTGAACTGTCAAGATCAACATACTGTTGGACTGCGCTGCGGATAGCGTTAATAGTCCGTGCGTTGATCGGGTGCTGTACAAGGCAGTCTGCCAAATCAATAATCCGGTTGCTCTGTTTTTCATAAAAACCTGCCGTAACACGGCCGTTTTCCATCCCCAGGTGAATCCGGGCCTTGTTTCGATAACGCCATGCATTAGCCATGCCGAGGGGTGCCGGGATAGCGGGTTCGGCGCCGGCAATACGCCGGATCGTTTCAATAACCATGTTATGTTTCCAGGCCAGCTGTTGATCGTAATCAAGGTGCTGCAGCTGGCATCCGCCGCAATCATAATAGTAAGGGCAGGGCGGTTCCACCCTGTGCGGCGAGGAGCTGTTTACCGTCAGCAGGTCAGCTTCAGCATAGTTTTTGTAAACCCTGCTAATACTTGCTTCGACTGATTCACCGGGCAGCGCCCCGGGAATAAACAGCGTAAAACCGGAAACTTTCCCGACACCTTCTCCGCGGTGGTTCAGGTCGCCAATATTCAGGCTGCCGGTTTGCCCCGGTTTAAATCCTGTTTTAATCCAATCGTTTGACACAGGTTCACCTTTTTCCATAATATAGAATAGGCCTGCCGGGAACGGACGGCCATTACTGGAAGGCTGGAGATATTTTAGACGTTTATCCGGGTGGCCGCCCCAGCAGCGTTAGTCACTACAGTTTGGCAAGCCTGGCAGCGTAGAGTACAATTACCGCTCCTAGAAAGGCGACAACTATAGTAGTCGCATTAAGCCCGCTGATTGCATTGTGGACATTAAAAAGGGCGCCGGCCAACCAACCGCCGACCATGGCTCCAATAACCCCGATCACGATATTGCCAAAACAGCCAAAGCCCCTGCCTTTCATTACCAGTCCGGAAAGCCAGCCGGCAATTATGCCCACCAGGATCCAGGTTAAAAGCCCCACATTAATCACCTCTGCAGGATTGATTCGCAAACCGGTTTAATTAAACAACCAGTGCCCCGGAGTTACCCGTAAACCGGGAATTGCCCTCTACGGGAATTACTCTTTGGAAGCAGCGGCTACTTTATGATTGAAAATGTAGAATTCAACATTAGTAACCCCTTTCGGGTCGTCTGAAGGCATAAAGTCGCCAATCACTTCTATGCTATAGCCGGGCCCTGCGTAGATTCCGGAGCCGCCGTCATCGTAGCCTGTTTTGCAACCGGCAAATAGAGGTTTTTCAAGGGTATGTACGGTAACCCAGTAATCGATACCGATAGTTGCTATCCATAAAACAAACAGGATGCTGGCTAAGCCTAAAAAGGTTAGAAAAACCGGTTTCAGCTTCATCTGCTGAAGAAACCTCCCACTGTTTTCAATAATCTTGATGCTGTAAAACCTTTCTGCGGAAGCTGCCTGCTCTGTCTATCTTCAATTCGTTGAGCAATGGTCTTTATCCTTTAGTCGATTAAAAATCACCAGGGCTCCCAAATAGAGTATAATAACCGTAAGTCCCTTTATTTTCATAAGTTAAAAGCCCGGCTCCGTAAATTTATAAATGATATGGAAATTGCATCATACGGGCAGGAAGATTAAAATGGAAGGGGTTTTAACGGAAGCAGGATCAAAAATGGCTCATATCAGGAGGCGAAAAATAATGGAAAAGGCAGCCCCCCCTGGGGAAGCGGCGCCGGTTATTTCGAAACTATCCCTGGCAGCATTTATCCTCGGGTTAATCAGCATTGCCTTCATGCCGATTGTGGTATTGGCTGCCATCAGGATAGAGATGATCGGATTTGTTGATTTAATGCGCGGCATTGTTATGCCCCTGTCCGGGGCAGCTGTTGTCACCGGGATAATCTCCGCAAACAAGTTGCCTCCTGAAGATCTGAAAAGCAGACAACTGGCCCGCCTGGGAATAATCCTCGGGGCTGCAGCCTTTAGCCTGGTTATTCTGTTCATCGCAGCTGTGGCACTCTTTTTCCTGCCGTTTTTGTGGGTCTGAGAACAGGGCCTGCCGCAAACTAGTTTTAACCGGTGCCCGATCCTGTCTCCATGGATAATTCGGCCATTTTTTGGCTGCCGTAAAAGAAATAATCCTTGTTACGCCTGATTAACCAGAGCGCCAGGGCAAACCCAAACAGTTCGGCCAGCGGGAAGGCAAGCCAGACCCCGGTTAAGCCGAAGAAGACGGGCAGGATAAGCAGCAGGGGAATTAAAAAGAGGACCTGCCTGGCCAGCGACATTAAGAAGGCTTCCCTGGCCTTGCCCATGGCCTGGAACACACCCCCTGTAACCATCTGCACACCGACAGTCATCGACAGGGCAAACATAATCCTCAGAGCGCCCTGCCCCATTTCGATCGCTTCGGGATCTGTTGTAAAGATTCTCATCAGGGGCCCGGGGATAGCCATCACCAGGGCAAAGGCAACGAAGGAAATTATTGTAGAAACCTTAATGGTCAGGATGATCGACTCACTGACCCGCGCAGTTTTCCCCGCTCCGTAATTGAACCCGACCAGGGGCAGCATAGCCTGGACGACCCCCAGGATCGGCATCAGCGTAAACATCATCACCCTGTGAATGATCCCCAAAACTGCAATAGCCAGGTCCCCCCCGAAGTGAATCAGCATATTATTGGCAATGATCAGCATTATGCTTGCTGACCCCTGGCGGGCAAAAGCGGAAGCGCCGACTGCCATTATTTCCCTGATCAGGCTGTAGCGAAGAGCCAGGTAGGGCAGTTTGATCGAAAGGCTGCTTTTGCCTGTCATAAAATAGAGCAGCAGGTAAACAGCGGTGATGCCCTGGGCGGCAACCGTGCCGTAAGCCGCACCCCTGATCCCCATATTCAGGGCAAACATAAAAATCGGGGTAAACAGGATATTCAGAACCGATGACATGATCATCGTTAGCATGGCCACACGGGCATTTCCTTCGGCGCGGACAATGTTGTTGATCGAGAATCCGAATGCAAAAGAGATTGTCCCGTAAAGGATTATGCCCAGGTAATCGGAGGCGTAAGGCATAATAGTGTCGCTAGCACCAAACAACTTCAGCATTGGGGCCAGGTAAGCGAGGCCGAGAAGGGCGCCAAGCAGACTGACAATAATAATCAGGCTGAGGATATTGCCGAAGGCGCGGTTTGCTTTATCAAGGTCGTCTGCACCAAGAGCCCGTGAGATAACTGAACCGCCTCCGATTCCCAGGGCCCCGCCCAGGGCCAGAAAAAACATCTGGACGGGAAACGAAATTGCCACAGCCGCTACACCGATCGTACCGACACCCCTGGCGATATAGATCGTATCTATAACACTGTGCAGGGCCATTACCAGCATGCCGACCGTGGCGGGCACCGCCAGGCTGGTCAGCAGAGTGGTGATCGGGTCCCTGCCTAATCTTTCGCTTTGTTCCTTCAAGCAGCACAACTCCTTAGCATTGCTTTTACCGTATCCGCTGTATATTATACTGCAAAAAGTATTCTGTGCCTAATTTGTTCGCAGCACAACTTGATTATAAAGTCATATATGATAAAATGGCAAAGGTAAGCAAGATCACCCTGGAGAATATTTCTCTTCTTTTGGTGAGATTACAACAACGATGAAGTTTATGGAGGTTGATCATGATAAAAAAATCAGCGCTGGTGTTAATCTGTATTTCCTGGCTGCTCTTAATGGCAGGCTGTGGAGACAGTGAAACCGTCCCGGGCGAGGAAGACGGCATTGTGATCGAAGTAGCAAATTATACCGACGA
>SKOR01000035.1 GCA_007119965.1 Syntrophomonadaceae bacterium | reverse complement strand
GGCCAGTTCAATTTTGCCGATTTTGCCCCTGGGGTTTGCTCCCGTAAATGCCCCGCCCTCGTAGCCAAAAAGCTCACTTTCCAGGAGATTTTCGGGAATCGCCCCGCAGCTGATGGTAATAAAAGGCTGGTTTTTTCGCCCGCTATTATCGTGAATATACCTGGCCAGAAGGCTTTTCCCCACACCGCTTTCTCCGAGGAGGGATACAGTGGCATCTACCTCGGCCAACTTGCGGGCTGTCTCCAGCATCCGGTTCATCGTGCTGCTTTTGGCCACAATTTGCCCGGCCTGAAATTGGTTTGATTCTATAAGTTCCTGGCAATAACGGTCCTTTAAAAGTTCTATTTCTTCCAGCTGCGCTTTCAGCATGTTAAGTTTGTTTGTGTCCCTCGTGTTAATTATAACCCTGCTGATTGCCCCCCCGCTGTCAAACACGGGCGTGCCGGTAACCAGGTGCCTCTTATCGCTGTCGTAATACTGCTGGAGCGTTGTAATCTGCCTTTTTTCTTCCAGGACCATGCGCCCGATGGAAGGTTTAAAGAAGCCCTCTTTTTCCAAATCCACCACATTACGCCCTAAAACCTTCTCCACCGGGATCCCTGAATTCTCCTCGAAAGCCTTGTTGGCAAGCAGGGTCACCCCGTGGCCATCGATGATGTAGATTTCGTCATCGGAAAAATCGAGGATTACATCCAACTCTTTAGCCAACCGATCTTTTTGCCCGTGAAAGTTCGCAAGCGAGCTGAAGATTACATCTAAATCAATTACGGCGCAGCAGTCAGTTTCTGTTTCATGGACAAGAAAAGGCATCCGATCCGTAAGGGAAACATCGTCAAGAAGGGTACCGGGTGTGTAGATGGATTCAAAAGGCCGGGCACAGCCTTCCAGCAGTCCCTTTACGCCCCGGCCGTCCTTTGAGATATTCTCTGCCAGCATCTGCCTGCTGGCGTACCCGGTAATTCCACCGGTTCCACTTATAACCAGGCAGTAATCGAGCCCTTTGTTATCCAGCAAAACTAAAGCTTCAGCCAGGGCAGTATCATGGGGCATCTGAATACATGATTTTAAGGCAAACTCCCGAAGTTCCATCGCCTGACTCCTTCTTCACGCAAGAATGAATGTTAACTGCTTTTGATTATACAGCAGCCCACCCTTACATTCAATAAATAATGCATCTGTGCATTAGAACTGCGGGCAATCAACTTATCTCCTTCGAGAGCCGCCCGCTAAAGCACCTTTTTTATGCGGCCGGGGCCGCCTATCGGGGTTTTCCACCGTAAAACGGCCGGTTTGCCGGTATTTTCAGATAGATGCCCCTACCCTGCCTCACCGGCACCCTCTGCCGGGTTGGCACTGTTATTGCAACATTAATCAGGGAGCAGAGGTTAAACATTACAGGAAGGAGCTTATTATAATGAGCGAAAGAACAGGCAGGGGAAGTAATTTTGAACCGGGGTCCAAAACCCGGGAGTTAATGGAGGTCCGCAATGAAAACGTTGCCCGCGGGATCTCATCTGTGATGCCGGTTTTCGTTAAAGAAACGAGGGGCGCCCAGGTTGTGGATATTGAAGACAACGTGTTTATTGATTTTGCGGGTGGAATCGGGGTGGTCAATTTTGGCCACAACCACCCTTCCGTTGTGGAAGCAATTAAAAATCAGGCCGATAAATATCTTCATACCTGTTTTATGGTGGCCATGTATGAGCCTTACGTCCGGCTGGCGGCCAGGCTGAATGATTTTACGCCCGGCAGTTTTCCCAAAAAGACCGCTTTATTTAACAGCGGGGCTGAAGCTGTGGAAAATTCCGTAAAACTGGCCCGCCGCTTTACAAAAAAAACAGCTATTGTTTCCCTGGAGTGCGCTTTCCACGGCCGCACCTTAATGGCCATGTCACTCACCTCCAAGGTAAAACCGTACAAGTACGGGTTTGGGCCGTTTGCCCCGGATGTCTATAAAATACCGGCGCCTTACTGTTACCGCTGCCGTTTTGGTTTAACTTACCCCGGCTGCGGCCTTCACTGTGCCCACTATTTAGAACAATTTCTTGCCGTTGAATGTTCCGCCGACAACGTAGCCGCAGTGTTAGCCGAACCTGTCCAGGGTGAAGGGGGTTTTATAGTCCCGCCGCCGGATTATTTTAAAGTGCTTCACGATATCTGCCGCCGTAACGGTATCCTGTTAATCCTCGATGAAATTCAGACCGGTTTCTACCGCACAGGCGGCTCTTTAGCCAGCTACCATTACAATGTCACACCCGACATGATTACCATGGCAAAATCCCTGGCCGGAGGCGTCCCGATCAGCGCCCTGACCGGAAGAGCTGAAGTAATGGATGCCGCAGGACCTGGAGAAATTGGCGGGACCTATGGCGGCAACCCTCTCGGCTGCGCTGCGGCCCTGGCTGTTTTTGAAGCGGCTGACAGGGAAAATATTGCTCAAATAGCGAAAGACACCGGCACTGCCGCCGCTGCCAGGCTGCAGGCTATGAAAGAGAAATTCAGTTTAATCGGGGATCAGCGCGGCCTGGGGGCCATGCAGGCAATCGAACTGGTTAAAGACCGGTCAACCAAAGAGCCTGCAGCTGAAGAGGCTAAAGCGATCGTTAAGCGCTGTCACGAACGCGGCTTAATTATTATCACGGCAGGCATTTACAGCAATGTAATCCGGCTGCTGATGCCGGTTAACATCCCCCACGAACAGCTCAACAGGGGCCTGGATATCCTGGAAGAAGCAATCGCCGAAGAACAGGGAGGTCACCGCTAAAGTGTACGGTTCTCATGGAAAGCTTTTAATAATCAATTTAACCAGCTCCAGTATTACAGTTAAGGACATTGAGCCGGAGGTTTTCAGAAACTACCTGGGGGGCAAAGGGCTGGGCAGCTACCTGCTTATGAAAATGCTCCCCCCGGGCGTGGATCCGCTTTCAGCTGAAAATATGCTTATTTTTACCACCGGCCCTGCAGTCGACACCCCCCTGGCCCCGGCCAGCCGCTACGGGGTTTTCAGTAAATCTCCTGCAACAGGCCTCTATTCCGAATCGTACAGCGGCGGGCACCTCCCACCGGTAATGAAGCGGACAGGCTTTGACGCCATCGCAATCACCGGTGCTTCCCCGCAGCCCTGCTTTATTAGCATAACAGACCACGGCGTCAATTTTTATGATGCAGCCGATATCTGGGGACAGGATTCATATGATGCCGAGGCGGCAGTCCTGAAAAAAATCAACGCCACCGGCAGTCAGGCCCTGGTCATCGGGCCCGCCGGCGAGAAGCAAATCAGCTTTGCCTGTATCAAAAACAACCGCTGGCGCAGCGCAGGCAGGACCGGCCTGGGGGCGGTGATGGGTTCAAAGAAATTAAAGGGCATCGTTTTCAGCGGCAGCGCCAAAGCTCCCCCGGCTGACCGGGAAGGCCTTAAAAACTGGAATCGCAGTTTTTTTACCCGTTATAAAGATTCACCGGAAGCACAGATGTATCGTGAAAAAGGGACCCCGGCTCTTGTTGCCATTACAAATAATGCCAGGTGCTTCCCCACCCGTTACTGGTCGGAAGGCAGCCTGGAAAACTGGGAAAGAATCAGCGCCGACTACATGAAAAATAATATGGAAGTAAAGTCCCGCGGCTGTTACCGCTGCTTCTTCGCCTGCGGCAAGTTAACCACGGTCCTGCACGGGCGGCATAAAGGTTTGCAGGTGGAAGGTCCTGAATTTGAAACAATCTATGCCTTTGGCGGCCTGTGCTGCCTGGCGGATATGGAGGAAATTCTGCATTTAAACGATCTTTGCGACCGCTGGGGCGTCGATACGATCAGCGCCGGCAATATCGCCGCTTTTGCCATCGAGGCGGGCAAACAGGGAAAACTCGCTGAAGCCCCGCGCTACGGAAACGCCGACTCGATCATCACCTTCCTGCAGTCTGTAATTGATGAAAAAGGGGAAGGAGCCCTCTTTACAGGCGGAATCAGGGCTGCAGCACGGGCCCTTGACATGGACGATTATGCCATCCATGTCAAGGGGCTCGAACCGGCCGGTTATGACCCGCGGGTTTTAAAAGGCATGGGGCTGGCTTACGCGACATCCGACCGCGGAGCCTGTCACCTGCGGACTACTTTTTACAAACCCGAGTTAAGCGGGTTAATTGACCCCGCCCAGGTAAAAGGCAAAGCCAGGATGTTTGTTGATTATGAGGACAGGCTTAACATTTATGACTGCCTGATATTCTGCCGCTTTTACCGCGACCTGATTCACTGGGAAGAGTTAATCCAAATCATCTACCTGTTAACAGGTGAACGATACGGCGTAGCTGAATTAAGGGCTGCCGCCGGCCAGGTCCAGAATCTGACCCGCCTGTTCAACTTAAGGGAAGGTTTGACCCGGGCCGATGACCTGCTGCCCGGGCGCTTTACAAAAGAACCGATCAATGAAGGGGCAAACCTGATCACCGCAGAAGAAGTTGATTTAATGTTAAATGACTACTACCTGCTGCGCGGTTGGGATGAAAACGGGATACCGCCCCGGATTAAGTAACCCCCGGTTCGCATGAATGCATTGCCAGATACTGGGAAGGGTTTTGCCGCGCCTTTACAGCCTGCAGCAAAACCCTTCCCAGATTTTTAACCGGCAACTTAAAACCTATGCTATCATTGCTTCTTTTTCTTCCTGCCCTTCGCTGCCGCACCGGGGGCGGGCAGCCCCAGTTCTTCCTGCTTTTCAGCGTAACCGGGAATCTGTTCATGATACTTGGCGAGCACTTTTTTCAGGGCAGCGCGCTGACGGGGGGTCAGCGATTTCCGGGCTGCAAACTGTTTGCGCAGGGAATCGGCAAAATCGGCATCGTTCCATGTCCTGTTTCCCCGCTTGACCGGTTCCTTAAATGTTTTTACATGGTCGAGCAGTTCCAGAAGGGGCCCGCTTTCATGATCTTCTTCAACCTCGGCAGAAAGGCCCGCTGCTGTTGCCCGCTTTTCAAAGTCCTCGATCTGAGCCGCATATTTATTAACCAGGCGGTCTAAATACCTGACCTGGTTTTC
Source organism: Syntrophomonadaceae bacterium (assembly GCA_007119965.1). Lineage (GTDB taxonomy): Bacteria > Bacillota > Dethiobacteria > DTU022 > DTU022 > T3SED10-7. The sequence continues at coordinate 3,965 of SKOR01000035.1, read as the reverse complement.
TGTAAGACGCCTGCCGCTTTCCACCTGCCCGCGCAGGCTTTGGGCAAAGACCTCGTCATCGTAAGTTTTTTTACCGACTTTACGCGCCGGTTCAAACTCAACCTCTTCAAGCATTTTCAGCTTCAGCAAAGTCGTTTCTTCAGGTGGCTTGCTGGCTTCTTTTTCCGCTTCAATCAGCTCGGCAAGGTCTAACTCTTCAATTTTTTCAGCGGTTAGCGACCCGATCTGATCGTGATAGCGGGCGACCACCCTGCGCAGGTAGTTAACCTGGCGCTCGGTTACTTCCTGGTTCTGATCGAGCGCTTCCCGCATTTCCCGCACAAAGGTTTCATCACAGTATGTTTTCTTGCCGCGTTTGACCGGCGGGTTATAATTTTTAATCTCCGCTGCAAAATTCAACAGGGATTCAAGCTCGTCGCCGTCAATTTTCATCGCTTTTGCTTCTTCAACCCACTGTTCAAACTGATCGTAAAACTTACGCATCATATTAGTCCAGTGCACCTTGCCCTCCTCGATATCATCCAGCTCTTCTTCCATCCGGGCTGTAAAATCGACTTCGAAGAGTTTGGGCAGGCGTTCAACCAGGAAATCGTTGACCTCCATACCGGCTGCGGTAGGCCGCAGGCTGCGGTTTTCCCGCTCAATATATTCGCGGTTGTAAAGGGTTGTAATGATCGAAGCATAAGTCGAAGGGCGTCCCACCCCGTTTTCTTCGAGGGCCTTGATCAGGGCTGCTTCGCTGTAGCGTTTCGGTGGCTGGGTCTGCTTTTCCTCGGGCAGCCATTCCAACAGTTTAAGGGGTTCGCCTTCCTCCAGTGGCGGCAGGAAGGACTCTTTTTGATCATCTTCTTCTTCTCCGACACCGCGTCCCCAGGCGGCCATGTAGCCCGGGAACAGAATTTTCGAAGCGCCGGCGCGGAAGAGGTACTCATGCGCCGTGCTGTCGGTGCCGATGTCTACCGTTGTCTGTTCAATACGGGCCGGGGCCATCTGGCAGGCCATGGTCCGCTTCCAGATCAGGCTGTACACCTTCAGTTCAGCCTCATTCAGCACTCCGCGCAGAGAATCGGGAGTGCGGGATATATCGGTGGGGCGAATCGCTTCATGCGCCTCCTGTGCTGAACCGCGGCTGCGGTAATTAACAGGCATGCGGGGCACATATTCTTTACCGTAAGTGCTTTTAATACAGCTGCGGGTTTCTTCAACAGCCTCTTTCGCCAGGTAAAAGGAATCAGTTCGCATGTAGGTGATCAGGCCTGTAGGGCCTTCGCCACTGCCTAAATCAACACCTTCGTAAAGCTTCTGGGCTATAGACATTGTCCTGCCCGGTTGAAAACTGAAAGCATTCGAAGCAGCCTGCTGCAGGGTGGAAGTTATAAACGGAGGCTGCGGATTCCGTTTTACTTCTTTAGATTTAACCGAACCAACCATCAATCTGCAGTTTTCCAGGTCTTTGGAAAGTTCTTCAGCCAGCTGCCGATCAAATATTTCAGCTTTCTTGCCATCTACTTTATGGAGCCGAATATCAAAAGGTTCTTCAGGTTCAGTTTCTTTGGCCACCCGGGCCCCGAAGATCCAATAGGTTTCGGGAGTAAAGGCAGTAATTTTCTTTTCACGTTCACAAACCAGGCGCAGGGCCACGGTTTGCACACGCCCGGCGCTCGACCCTCCGCGAATGCGTCGCCAGAGCAGTGGGCTGACCTGGTAACCAACCAGGCGATCCAGTACGCGCCTTGCCTGCTGCGCATTTACCTTGTCCATATCAAGACTGCCCGGCTCCTTAAAAGCCTCAACAATCGCCGGTTTCGTAATCTGGTTATAGGTGACCCGGCTAAACTTATCGTTATCTTTTACTTCCTTTTTTAGCAGTTCACGCAGGTGCCAGGCGATTGCCTCTCCCTCCCGGTCGGAGTCAAGAGCCAGGATAACGTTATCGCATTTCTTTGCCGCCTCCCTGAGTTCCTTAATAACTTTTGTTTTGTCCCGTGAATTGACATACTGCGGCTCAAAGTTATTTTCCAGGTCGACTCCAAGCTTGCTTTTTACGAGGTCGCGGACGTGGCCCATAGAAGCTTTGACTGTATAATTTTTGCCCAGGAATTTGTTAATTGTTTTAGCTTTGGCAGGCGATTCTACGATAACAAGGTTTTTGGCCATATAATATCTCCTTTTGGTGTACGCCAGGCGATCCAGCGTGATGACAATCTTCCACTAATTATATGCATAAAAAGAAAAAATGCAACTCCCCCGGTATTTGGGGGCATCGCAAGAGTAAATTCCGCAGGCAGGTTAAAGCGGATGAAGCCATTTATGGCCCCTAATAATCTTCGCTGTCTGTCAGGTTTGATCCATAAGACTGGCTGAAACGAGTTGAACCATATTTTTGCAGCTTCCACGAGGGGATTTTGCAGACCGGGCAGGCTTTATAGCCCCACTGGTTGCGCAAAAAACGCGCAGCCCGGCTGTTTTTGGAGTTATTAGTTAAGAATGTCTCGTTGCAGTGGGTTGTTATCCAGGCCTGATCGCCTGTAACCTGCATTGTTTTTATGCCGTGCAATATCCTTTTTCGTGAAGGCCAAAGCTTCATTTTTTGGAGCAGCTTGAAAAATTCCACTCTTTTTCGGTAATACCTCTTCTTTTCCTTCTTTTTGCCTGTATCGTCCCCGTTAACGTTAGACACTTTCGATCACTCCCTGCCTTAATCCTGTTTATTTCCTGGCGCCAGAACCATGTACAGCATTGCCGCAACCCCGATCTGCAGCGGATCGTGGATTAACCTCTCCTTAACCACCTGTTCTGCATCACAGCTCAGGCCCAAAGGTACCCCGGGGGCGGCAACAATGGTCCGCTCGTTAACCAGGTTTCCGGCAATGATACTTGTGCCCGGAGATGCATCAAATATAACCCTGCACTTCTTAAGAGCGTCATCGAGGCTGACGCTGCCGCATACCTCAATAGCGGTTTTTTCCCTGATCCTTCTAACCAGCGAAGCCTCGGCTTCTTTATTTATATCAAAGATAACCAACCGGGCTCCCATTTCGGCCAGGGCTTCGGCCGCCCGGCTCCCAACCTGCCCCGCTCCGATCAACAAAACATCCCTGTCATTTAAAGAACCGGCCATCAACTTTAAGGCAGCGGCATAGCCCAGTGCAGTTGCCTCCGCATTATCGGCGACACTACCGGTCTTGAGATTTATGGCAACAAAAACCCGGTCATCGGCCAGCATAGCCAGATCCGCACGGCCCCGGTAAGCCTCTGACAGACCGCTGACATCAGCACCTGCAGTGACATAAGCCTGGAAGCCAAGATGGCAGGCGACAGAACAAACCGCCTCGGAAAACCCTGCAATCGTCCCCAGTCCGCTGGTAATCGGAATAACGGCAACCCTGTAGTCGGCAGGCATGATATTTGCCGTTCCGGCAGCTGCTGCAGCAGAGGCAATTTGCTGCAAAGAACAACCTGTTTTCTCCAGCAACTCACGATCATAGCTTTTGATCGTTGCCGGTATTGCTTTAATGTCATCGGCCAGCAGCCTGGTCATCACTGCACCCTCTTTAGGAGATATATTCTTTATGGAATCCGGACAGCGATTCTTCTGCGGGAATCCAGCCCTCAAAAAAACTGCGGGCAATATTTTTGGCATATTTATACCTGTTGGCTGACAGACAACGACACCGGTCATCCTGGCAGGCTTATTATAAAAATTGGCGGGGAGTTCGGGAGTTCCACCCGGCTGTAGGATTTGGGGTCTGCATGATCAGTGCAATCCACCCCCCCCAATCTTAAACTAATCCTGTTTATTATTGTTAACCGACCAGTTTCAGGGCCAGGTCTTTGGCTGATGCTGCATCCGGCGCCCAGCCGTCTGCGCCAATTTCATCGGCAAAATCCTGGGTAACCGGGGCTCCGCCGACAATAACCTTCACTGAGTCTCTTAAACCTTCTTCTTTCAGCACTTCGATAGT
>SKOR01000052.1 GCA_007119965.1 Syntrophomonadaceae bacterium | reverse complement strand
TGGCCGAAGCAGCTTCATTTTTCTCATTTGGCACAAACGATCTGACCCAAACCACCCTTGGTTACAGCAGGGACGATTCAGAGGGAAAATTTTTGCCTTTCTATCTGCAGCAAAAAATATTAAAAATTAATCCTTTTACAGAAATAGATCGTGAAGGGGTTGGCCGTCTGATCGAGATGGCAATCGAAAAAGGCCGCTCTGTGAGGTCCGGTATAAAACTGGGGATCTGTGGAGAGCACGGCGGCGATCCTTCCTCGGTTGAGTTTTTCCACTCGGTGGGCTTGGAATATGTCAGCTGTTCACCGTACCGGATCCCCATCGCCCGACTTGCTGCAGCGCGGGCAAATTTGACGGGAAAGCATAACAAAACAAATAAATCTTAAAATAGTCAGTTCATATAAACAGGAGAACTATTTTTTTTGGCGAATAATTAATGAGTTAAAATAGTCGCAAGGAGTGATCTAATTGACCCACCATGATAAACAAGATTTAGCTTTGGACAGTATTCACCCGCCCTGCCAATCTGCATGTCCCGTGCACCAGGGTGTCCGCGATTATTTGCTGGCCATAGCCACCGGTGACTTTGACCATGCGCTGGCAATAATCAAAGAAACTAACCCGCTGCCTTTTGTCTGTGGAACAATCTGTGCCCATCACTGTGAAGAGGAATGTCGGCGCAATGATGTCGACAAACCCCCATCAATCCGCGGCCTGAAACGCTTCGCTCTTGAAAATGGCAAAGCGAGGGTGCAGCCGCCTGCAGATGATCCTGATCTCAAGGGTAAAGTTGCCGTGATCGGTGCAGGACCGGCCGGCCTGACAGCAGCTTTCGACCTGGCCCGCAGGGGAGCGGAAGTAACAGTATTTGATCGTGAAGAATCCGCCGGGGGAGCTGTCCGTCATTATATTCCCCTCTACCGGCTGCCCGATCAGGCCATTGATCAGGATGTCGATGAAATTGCCGAACAGGGCGTAGAGTTTAAATTCGGAGTAGAGCTGGGCAAAGATATTACACTCAAGCAGCTCGAAGAAGAGGGTTATAAGTCTATCCTTCTTGCCCTGGGCCTGCCGGTAAGCCGCGGTCTGGATATTCCCGGAGCAGAAGGGGAGGGCGTTCTTTATGCCCTGCCTTTCCTTAAAGCGGTTAAGCGTGAAGGTTTTAAGTTTGAAGGGAACCCGACCGTGGTAGTAATTGGCGGCGGCAATGTGGCTATGGATGTGGCCCGTTCGGCTCTACGGGCGGGAGCAGCGAAGGTTAAGCTTTCCTGTCTTGAATGTGACGACGAAATGCCTGCCTTCGAATGGGAACTTGAGGAAGCAAAAGAAGAAGGTGTGGAATTTAATACTTCCCGCGGGCCGGATGCTATTGTCAGGGAAGATGGTACTATAGCCGCCCTGGAAGTTGTTGAATGTACAGCCGTATTTGATGAACAGGGACGCTTCAGCCCTCAGTTAAACGTAGACCACAGGGAAGCCCTCGAAGGCGATATTGTCATCTTTGCTATCGGCCAGGCCGGTGATTCCGAACCGCTGAAAGACGAGATCGAAATTGACGATCGCGGGCGCGTGGTCTTTAACCCGAATAAAATGACCACCAGCAGGAAAGGCGTTTTCAGCTGTGGTGAAATGATAACCGGTCCCGGTTCCGCTGTTCAGGCCATGGGCAACGGACGTCTGGCTGCCCGGGCTGTTGCCGCCTACTTAAAAGACGAGGATTTTGACAGCGCCAGGATCGAGTATGAAGAAAAACCGGTTCTCGACAAACTTGACGATAAAGTTGCAGCAGAAGTTTATCCCATGGAACGCTATGAGATACCGATGATCAGCCCCGAAGAGAGAGTGCGCCATTTCAAGCAGGCAGAACTTGGCTACGATGTAGACACAGCGCTGTGTGAAGCGCGCCGCTGCCTGACCTGTGCCGCCGGAGCTGTTCAGGATGAAGATCTCTGTGTCCACTGCCTGACCTGCGTACGGGTCTGCCCCTATGACGTGCCTGTTGTCAGCGAAGAGAGTAAGGTTGTGGTTCGTAACGAGCAGTGCCAGGCCTGCGGCCTGTGTATCAGTTATTGCCCTGTTTATGCGATCTCATTCCGCTCACCTTATGTTGAGTCTGCTGTAGAGAAGATCGAGCCTGTTGTTGAAAAAATGCTGGCCAACCGCAACGGCGATCCTTCAGTTCTGGCGATAACCTGTTCTTACGGAGCATTTGCCAGGCCCGAGTTTGTAAATAAGGAATACAAGAACATAGGTGTTGTCCGCTTCCCGTGTGTTGCCAAGCTTGATACCGCCCATCTGCTGACAGCTATTGAGGCAGGTGCCGATAAAGTGGTAGTTGTCGGTTGCAGCGAAGACGATAAATTTGACTGCCAGTACAAGGATGTCAGTTACTGGTCGGAAAGAAAAGTTGTCCACACCGGTGACTTGCTGGCCATGCTGGGCATGGAACGTGAAGATGTTGCTTATACTGAAATAGCCGGTGATGACATTGGTAAGTTCGAAGAGCTTGTCGCACAGGCGCTGGTAAAGACTGAGCCGGAAGAAGAGGCTTAAAGAGACCCTAAGTCGGTTCAACAGTTCAAGCTCCGGCAGCTTGCAAGCTGCCGGGGCTTTTTTAATGATCCGGCAGGAATGGTTATTATGCTGTCGAATAGAACTAAAGCAGGCCTGAAGTTGTCTAAGTTTTGTGAGGGGGTTACACTGAAGCAGTTTAATAATCTGCCAAAGCACGGGAAGCGCCTCGTCTCACTTTCAGGGATGGGGTTTTTGTTATCTGTTGTTAAGCAGGCTGCTGTTTGTAAACGTTCAGTCTGAATAATAAATGGTGGGTGTTGACTATGTCACAGGGAATTCCGGAAGACATTATTGACGAGATCAGGCAGGGCACTGACCTGGTCGGGTTGGTTGGAGAATATCTCAAGCTGGAGAAAAGGGGTAAAAACATGGTCGGCCTCTGCCCTTTTCACAATGAGAAAACTCCTTCTTTTTCGGTGTCTCCCGATAAGCAACTCTATCACTGTTTCGGCTGCGGGGCATCCGGTAATGCTTTCAGCCTGATTATGCAAATGGAGAACCTGACATTTCCTGAGGCAGCACGGGCCCTGGCAGCACGGGCAGGAGTGAGAATTCCCGAACGCAGGCCATCTTCAGGTGAGGATAATTTAAAAGAAAGAATATATAACCTTAATGAACTGGCTGCAAGGTATTTCGTTCATCACCTAAAAACAGATGCCGGCAAAAAAGCACTGGATTATTTACTAAAAAGAGGAATTAAACAGGAGACAATAGAATTGTTTAGGATAGGGTATGCTCCGGCAGAATGGACCGGTTTTTTTAATTTTGCCCAAAAAAAAGGGGCACAGCCCGACTTAATGGTAAAAGGCGGGCTTGTCTCGCCGGGCAGGGAAAAAGGTTATTATGACCGTTTCCGGGACAGGGTCATTTTTCCGATCTTCAATATAAGCGGCAAAGTAGCTGGCTTTGGCGGCAGAATTCTTGCAGAGGGAGAAAAAAGCGGCCCTAAATATTTAAACTCACCGGAAACACCGGTTTTTGAAAAAGGGAATATGCTTTACGGTTTAAACCTGGCCCGTGAAGAGATGCGCCGTCAGAAAAAAGCAATTGTTATGGAAGGCTACACAGATGTAATAACAGCATATCAGGCCGGGTTCAGAAACTGCGTTGCCTCCCTGGGTACCGCTCTTACTGCAGAACAGGGGCGCCTGCTGCGCCACCAGGCTGATACAGTGGTAACCGCTTACGATTCAGATAGTGCCGGTGAAACTGCTACGTGGAGAGGACTGGCTATATTGCAATCTTCGGGCTGCCTGGTACAGGTGGCCGATCTTCCCAAAGACAGCGATCCCGACACATATATCAGGAAAAAAGGCGCAGAGCATTTTAAAAAACTGATTGATCATGCCAGTCCGCTAATGGAGTATCGGCTGCAGCAGCTTAAAAAACGCTTTGACCTGGTAACCGATAAAGGCAGGATCGACTATATCGAAGAACTGATGCCTTTCCTGCTTGCCGCGGTAAACCAGGTAGAACAGGATTTTTACCTGAGAAGGGCTGCCGAAGAACTGGGGATTGATGAGGATGCCCTGCGCAGCGAGTTAAAAAAAAGGCGTTCCAGGAGCAGCCGTCACCGGGAAAGGGAACAAAAAGAACCGGCTCAAGAGCCGCAACAGATAAAAATCAGGCCTGAAGAAAAAATATTAATATCTTTAATGCTTCAGAGCAAGGAAATAGCCGAACAAGGGCGAAATCTTTTACAGTTAGAATATATAGAAGATCCAAGGGTGAAAAAAGTGGTCGAGGCTATTTGGGACCTGGCCGCAACTGAAATGGTCTTCAGTGCAGAAAAAATGCTTAATCGTTTTGAAGATCGGCAAATCGTAAATTTAATTACTGAATCAGCAACCGATCCTGCCTTGCAGGATCTGCAGGGTCAAACCGCGAAGCGTATGGTTGAGGATTGTACTGCCAGGCTTAAGCAGGTTTGGGCAAAAAAACAGCAGAGAGTGCTGCAAAAGAAAATTAAGGAACTGGAAGCACTGGGGCATAACGAAGAGATTGAAAAATTACTGCGGGAACACCAGCAGTTAATTACGAATAAAGACGGTGGCCCTTACCGTTTAGGAAAAGGAGGGGATTTCAATGGCTAAAGATATAGAAAAAACGATTTCCCTGGAAGACGCTCAACTGGAACTGGTTGAGCGCGGCAAGAGCAAGGGTTCGATCAGTTATAAGGAAATCATTGAAACCCTGCAGCCGTATGACCTTTCAGTGGAAGCTCTGGACAATTTCTATGATAAATTGGCCCAGCATGGTATAGAAATTATTGATGATACAAGCACAGTGGTTCATCGTACCGCACAGGCTGCAGACTCTGAAGCAGACGCAAAGCCGAGTGAACTGCTCGCCGTCCCGGAAGGGGTAACGGTGAATGACCCTGTTCGCATGTATCTGAAAGAGATCGGAAAGATCCCGCTGCTTACTTCTGAGGAAGAGGTAGAGTTGGCCCAGGCCATTGAGCAAAACAACGAAGATGCCCGCCGCAGGCTGGCAGAAGCCAACCTGCGTCTGGTCGTCAGTATTGCCAAGAAATATGTCGGCAGGGGGATGCTCTTTCTTGATTTAATCCAGGAAGGCAACCTCGGCCTGATTAAAGCCGTGGAAAAATTTGATTACCGCAAGGGCTACAAGTTCAGCACGTATGCCACATGGTGGATTCGTCAGGCGATAACCAGGGCTATTGCCGATCAGGCCCGGACAATTCGCATACCGGTCCATATGGTTGAAACGATCAATAAACTGATCCGCATATCCCGTCAACTTGTTCAGGAACTGGGGCGCGAGCCTTTACCGGAAGAAATTGCCCAGGAAATGAATATTACCGAAGACAGGGTGCGGGAGATATTGAAAATTGCCCAGGAACCTGTCTCCCTGGAAACTCCGATTGGTGAAGAAGACGACAGCCATCTCGGTGATTTTATTGAAGACCACGAAGCACAGGCCCCGGCCGATGCAGCAGCTTTTGAACTGCTCAAGGAACAGCTGGAAGATGTCTTAGACACCCTGTCCGCCCGGGAAGAAAAAGTGCTGCGCCTCCGTTTTGGCCTTGATGACGGCCGTTCGCGGACTCTTGAAGAGGTCGGCCAGTTCTTTGGTGTAACCCGTGAAAGGATCCGCCAGATCGAAGCAAAGGCCCTGCGTAAACTTCGCCATCCCATGCGCAGTAAGCGCCTGCGTGATTATCTTGAATAAAGAATCATCTGCAGGGGGCTGCCCCGGTCTATCTGCCGGGCGCAGATCAATGCTTAGAGGTGCAGAATATTACCTTCCCCCGGCAGATCGGGGGAGATAGTGGTAAGGGGTGCACTAGGCCACCCCATTTTATTGCGAACTAACCCTTGACTAGCTACTTGCATTTAAGTATAATACAAATGCCGATACGGTTCCTCAGTAGCTCAACGGCAGAGCGACCGGCTGTTAACCGGTAGGTTGCAGGTTCGAATCCTGCCTGGGGAGCCAATTTTATGTACTTTTATAATGACTTGGCTTCGTCTGCACTTTAAGCTGTTTTCCCTGCCCACTTAAGGTTGGTTATAAATTTTATGGATGGCCACGGTATTTATTATGCCTGGCCGGCAGAGTTAAGCCGCGTGGAATTATGATTAAAAAAAGATCTTCAGGATTGAAGATCTTTTAAATATCTATCTGTTCATGTCCCCAAAAAAAAACGGGTATTCCTGCAGGTCAGCTGATCAGTTACAAATAGTTTAGGACTATTATATGCCTGGCGATGACCGGAATTTATCTTTTTAACCGGTTTGCTTATCTTTGCGCCATTCACAGCGGTTTCTTTTTGAACAAAAATCACAGGGCACAACACTGCTGCTCAGGGCTTCGCCGCGGGGGATCACAAAAGATACTGATTTCCTGGGTATCATCAGGCAGCTCTCAGTAAGCCTGATCCCGATTTTATCTCCTGGCAGGATTGAAAACAGCTGCCGTTGTTGTTCAATCGGCCAGCCTTCCTGTCCGGGCTGGGCTCGCATACCAAGGGAAGTTTCAAGTTCACAGGCTTCTTTACTGATTATATCTTCAACCGTTTGGGCAACTTTCCGGAGGGCGGCAATACCGGCGCCGTCGAGAGCGATAGCCTTCACCGGGTTTTCACTCATCAATTCCTGGATCCTGTTTTCCAGGTCCTCCCCGATTGTGCATGCAGCAATGCTTAAATGTTCTGCTCCGGCCATAGCCCTGGCCACCAGGGAACCTTCAAAGCTCCCGCCTTCGAAAATTACTTTCTTATGATCAAACTCGATGACCCTGGTGACTGTATAGAGCGCAGCAGGTCTTACTAATGAATGCGCTTCTTCGATTACTGATTCTGCTGAATCAAACAAACGGTTCGATGCCCTGGCCGGATCGATGCCCTGGCCTCTTAAAACGTCTTCTTTCGTGAGTTGAAAATCATATTCTGTAACCAGCTTGTGCATTAAGAGTACCTCCAATTAATTAAGAAACTAATATTTATTTTAACCGCATTATAGGTTCTTGACAAGGATCCACCGGTTATGTTATATTCATATAGCTGTGAGATCAGCGCTATAAAGAATTGGCCGCGATTAAACTATGCGGGCCCATAGCTCAGCTGGAAGAGCTACCGGCTCATAACCGGTTGGTCCCAGGTTCGAGCCCTGGTGGGCCCACCATATCCTGGCCCCTTCGTCTAATCGGTTAGGACACCAGCCTTTCAAGCTGGCAACAGGGGTTCGAATCCCCTAGGGGTCACCATTTGATTATCGGGCGAATAGCTCAGCTGGGAGAGCACCTGCCTTACAAGCAGGGGGTCACAGGTTCAAGCCCTGTTTCGCCCACCAATATTTAAAAGGGGTTTCGAGGATGTAACATCCTGGAAACCCCTTTTAGTGTGCGGATTAGTGTGCGTGTTGGTTTGCAATTTCATTTTTTGTTTGTTTCCTTGAAGAGAATATCTTCCAATTTGTCTGCGCAGGATTGCTGCATCCTTATAAACTGGTCCGGGGCAACTTCCCAGTACCCGGTCACGGTTTTTTTAAATCAATCTCTAATATCTTTGCTCCCCGGGCTTTGTTTAAACCGATCGCTATTTGTTGATGAATTCTACTGTAAATACCTCACCTCTAAAATAATCTCCAGCCTCTTAGTTGCTTGAGAGATCCTATCAGGTAATCAATCCTGATCTCAAAACTCCCCAGGTAGCTATAGAGTTTTTGATTTTGATGAACAGTCTAGTAATTAGACACCCTTCTTACCTATAGAACAATAAACCTATAAGCAGGGGCTTATTATATCGAGTAAATAAATTTCTTTAAAACTAGCGTCCTTAAAGCTTTTTTATGGTCACTTTCAGTTAGGAACAATCAATCTTTATCTAATGGCAACTTATCCGCATTTTATGTACAGGTTTGAGCCATTCCTGATCTTTTAAGTATAATTGGAATAACTAAGGATTTATGTTAGCATGCCCACAAGGGGGCGATAAAAATGCTAAAGCAGTTAATTCTTTTTGTTATTATGTTTATAGTTCCAATGATGCTCTTGGCAGGTTGTGAAACCAAAAATGATAAAAATATACTTGATGCAGAAGCCACGATTGAACAGCTGCAAGCAGAGAAAGAAGAGCTTGAAAGCATAGTTAAATATAAAGAGAAAAAAATTCAAGAGTATGAAGCAAAGATCGAACATATTGAAAAGTATGAAGAGACGGCTGTGGAGATAATCAACCGCATCGAAGAACATGCCACCGATTTGATTCCAGAAATAGATGACACCGAAGTAGATGAACGGTATGAAAATATTGAACGCTGGGTTATAGAGGCTTTAGATAGGTTTAAAATGTATGAAGATATTCTGCTAGGGTTACCGGATGAAATTATCATAGAACAAACCATAGATTTTTGGACATACAAAATTGAAGTCCTTGAATATGAAAACGGAAATGTAATAAGCAACACGTTTCCGGGTGATGGTAATATAGAGGTTTCTGAAACTGATATTCGAGTAAAAATAAATGATATGGTGCAACAAACCCCTCATCCTTTTTTACCACCGACAGGTGGCACAACAGGCAGTAATCCACGACTCGTTCTTCAAAATAGGATAGATGAGCTAATTATGCAGCAATCCAGACTCGATCTCTCTAAACATGTTGAGGTAATTAATGCAGAGGTAGACCACTTTTATAGATCAGGCAGCGGCGATATTAACACAGCTCACTGGGTAATTAAATTTAAAGATGATTTTGCAGACGGTGATGAAATTCATCTGGAGATAACCGAAGAACTCCAAGAAAGAATAGGGTTTGATGCTAATCGATTAACTATCAAGATTAATACAAATAACTAAATATCTGAAAAAGCCTCGCATGGGGATAAACAGTAAGGGATAAATTGCAGCATGAGAACACAAAGGATGGTTCTTTTGTGTTGTAATCTTTTTAATGCAATTAGTAATGCAACGCCGATATAAAGCCTCGTAGAGGATTAAATGGTAAAGTAATAATAAAGGACTATTTTAACCTGTGGAGGTAGG
>SKOR01000012.1 GCA_007119965.1 Syntrophomonadaceae bacterium | reverse complement strand
TCAGGCAGGCACGGGGCAGTTCTATCATTGTCCCCACAAGGTAAGGAAACTGTCTGCCCTGCTCTGCAAATACCGCTGCGGCTTCATTGTCGACGAGCTGCTTCATCAGTTCCATCTCTTTGCGATGCCCGACCAGGGGAACCATAATTTCAGGCTGCAGCTGCCCAGGAGGTACTCCTTCCTCCAGGAGTTCAAAGACAGCCATAAATAGAGCCCTGACCTGCATGCGGTATATTTCCGGGTAAACCAGGCCCAGGCGGCAACCGCGGTGGCCGAGCATGGGGTTGTATTCTGACAGGGACTGGACTTTCTGCAGCAGCACTTCTTTAAACTGCAGTTTATCAGGATCGGTGTTTTCCCGCTGCAGACGATCCACTTCCAGCAGAAGCTCTTCCCTGTCCGGCAAAAATTCGTGGAGAGGTGGATCCAAAAGACGGATCGTAACCGGTTTTCCGGCCATCTCCTGCAGGATTCCCTTGAAATCAGCCTGCTGCATGGGCAGTAGTTCTGACAGAGCTGCCTCGCGTTCTTCCAGCCCTGTGGAAAGGATCATTTTCTGGACCACAGGGATGCGATCGGCCGCCATAAACATATGCTCAGTGCGGCACAACCCGATACCTTCAGCGCCCATTTCAACTGCAAGACGCGCATCGTCAGGATTGTCGGCATTAGCTCTGACTTTCAGGCGGCGTTTTTCATCAGCCCAGCCGAGAAACTCATAAAATTCATCGCTGAACTGGGGCTCGATTAAGGCTGCTTCACCGAGAATCACCTGGCCGGCACTGCCATCAATAGAAAGCATATCGCCTTCCGAATATTCCGTGCCGGCAATATAAAACCGCCCCCTGGCGAGGTCTATCCTCAACTCTTCGCAACCGCAGACACATGGTTTTCCCATGCCGCGGGCAACAACGGCAGCATGGCTTGTCATCCCGCCCCTGCTGGTTAAAATACCTTCGGCGGCAATGATGCCGTGGATATCATCGGGGGTGGTTTCGGGACGGACCAGGAGTACTTTTTCTCCCGCCTGGGCCATTTCCTGGGCCCGATCGGGATCGAAAACGACCCTGCCCGTTGCGGCACCCGGTGAAGCGGGCAGCCCGGTGGCAATAATATCTTTTTTGGCCTCGGGGTCAATCCTCCAGTGCAGAAGCTGCTCCAGATGTTCAGGCTCAATCCTCTGCAGGGCTTCAGTTTTTGTAATCAGTTCTTCTCTGACCATGTCGACAGCTATGCGCAGCGCTGCAGGAGTAGTCCTTTTTCCTGTGCGGGTCTGCAGCATGTAAAGTTTGCCGCGTTCAATAGTAAATTCGATATCCTGCATATCACGATAATGGTTTTCCAGGGTGTCGCATGTCTCTATAAACTGCTTGTATACTTCGGGCATATCATTATTCAGTTCTTCCAGGGGTCGTGGAGTGCGGGTTCCGGCAACAACATCTTCCCCCTGGGCATTAAGCAGGTATTCGCCGTATAATTTCCGTTCACCGGTTGAAGGGTTACGGGTAAATGCAACCCCTGTCCCGCTATCTGAACCGAGGTTGCCGAAGACCATGGACTGGACGTTTACTGCCGTGCCGAGGTCATCAGGAATCCGGTTCGCCTTGCGGTAAAATACAGCCCGATCTGTATCCCATGATTTAAAAACAGCTTCGATGGCAAAGAATAACTGTTCCTCGGGATCCCTGGGAAATTCTGCTCCTGTTTCTTTTTGCACCAGATCCAGGAAAGCTTCAATGATCTGCTCAAGATCGGCTTCCTCCAATTCTGCATCGGTGCGTACTTTTTTGCGTTTTCTCATCTCCGTCAATACATTTTCAAAACTGTAATGTCCTACCTTCAGCACTACATCTCCAAACATCTGGATAAAACGACGGTAACAATCGAGTGCAAACCGGCGGCTGCCTGTTTCACGGGCCAGCGATTCTGTTGTCGTTTGGTTCAAGCCAAGGTTCAGAACAGTATCCATCATTCCCGGCATCGAGACAACAGCGCCTGAACGTACTGAAAGTAACAGCGGCTGTTCTTGGCCAAAGTTTCGTGCTGTCTCCTGCTCGAGAAGCCGCAAATTATCCAGAACTTCTTTTTTAAGCTCCGGCCACAACTCTTCGCCTTTGCCGATGTAATGATTACAGGCCTCGGTGGTAACTGTAAATCCGGGAGGGACAGGCAACCCGATACGGGCCATCTCGGCCAGATTGGCTCCTTTACCCCCCAGCAAACTCTTCATCGACTTGTCACCCTGTTCAAAAGGATATACATACTTTCCGGTTTTCAAGCCGTTGTGCCCCCCTTGATTAATTGGATAATGCGGTTGGCTACTTCCTCAACCGCCTTACCGGAAACGTCGAAGACTGTACAGCCCAGCTTTTTCATCAGTCGGCGGGCATAGGTAAGTTCTTCTTCTATTCTTACTACATTCACATAATCGGCATCTTCATCCAGGCCGAGCGCCTTGAGGCGTTCTTTCCTGATTTCCCGCAGCTGTTCGGGGTTGATCACCAACCCGATTATTTTTTCAGGAGAAATCCAAAACAGCTCTTCGGGAACCTCTACCTCGGGGACCAGGGGCAAGTTGGCAACCATGACCCCCTGGTGGGCTAAATACATACTGAGCGGGGTTTTTGAGGTTCTGGAAATGCCGACAAGGACAACTTCAGCCTGTTCCAACCCTCTCGGGTCTTTACCGTCATCGTGCTTGACGGCAAACTCGACTGCCGCAACCCGCCGGAAATAAGCCTCATCAAGCTGCCGGATCATACCCGGCTCCAGGCTGGGCTGCCTGCAGGTAACCCGGCTGAAAGCTCCCATCAGCGATCCGAGAATATCTGCAGTGCAAATACTGTAGCGCATGGCTTCCTGTTCCATCGCCCTGCGCAGCTCCGGTACAACGAGGGTGTAGGCAATAATTGCTTTGCAGCCGGAAGCTTCTCTGAAAACATCTTCGATCTGCTCCTTATTCTCAACAAAAGGCACCCTGCGCAAATCAACACCGCCCGAATTGAACTGGCTGGCGACAGCTTTTACGACGAACTCGGCAGTATCTCCGATCGAATCGGAAACAATATAGACAATCGGTTTTTCTGAAGTTTCTCCCATGATTATATTCTCCTTTGGCAATAATCGGGTGCTTCAATTTAAAAAGAAGCTGCTGAAGGTTATATATACTCTACAACAGGGATAACTTCCTGCCTCTGCCACTTTATTTTAAGGCGCCGGCAGTTTTGAAAAATCAGCTACCCGGTTAAAAGACTTCTTCAGGGCGGCAAGCAGGCTGAGCCTGTTTTCACGAAGCTTTTTGTCCTCTACCATAACCATGACATTGTCAAAATAGTTATCTACAGGCTGTTTCAACAGTTGGAGCTGTTCCAGGGCCTGGGCGTGGTCATCCAGGTCTTTTAAGTTTTCCTCAGCAGTTTTCAGGCTGCGGAAAAGCTCTTTTTCGGAGACATCTTCGAACAGGTTTTTATCAACAGAATCTCCCGGCGCATTCCGGGCCAGGTTGGCAACCCGGTTATATGCGGTAATTACATCGTCAAGCAGCGGTCCCTTCAGGTACTCTTCAAGCACAGCGGCTTTTTTAACCAGGTCGGCCGTGGTTCTGAATGGAACGGCCAGGACGGCTTCGGTTACATCATGATCTATCCCCCGATCACGCAGAACAAAACGAATTCTCTGGATCAAAAAATCATAAATGCTCTTTTCCAGCTGCTGTCTTTTTTCCTGATCAATTTCCAGGGTAGTTGAAAGGGTTTCTAAAGCGCTGCCGATATAGTCTTCCAGCGACAGGTCCATTTCAAACCCGAGCAGGATGGCCACCGCCCCCTGGGCCTGCCTGCGCAGGGCATAAGGGTCCTGAGATCCCGTGGGTTGAATACCAACAGCAAAACAGCCTGCCAGGGTGTCAATCCGATCGGCAAGCGAAACAAGCGCTCCTTCGATAATCGCCGGGATGGCATCGCCTGTAAAACGGGGCTGGTAATGCTCATAAATTCCGAGGGCAACTTCTTCAGCCTCTCCGCTCAGCCTGGCATATTCCCTGCCCATGACCCCCTGCAGTTCCGGAAACTCTTTAACCATGCTCGTTACCAAATCGGCTTTACAGAGATGGGCGGTACGCTTTGCTTTTTCGATCCGTTCATCAGGCAGGTTCATTTTTTTACCAAGCATGCCACACAGTTCAACCAGGCGGGCCCGCTTTTGATCGACACTGCCCAGTGATTCAAGGAAAATAACACTCTTTAGCTTTTCGACATAACTTTCGAAAGGCTCCCTGCAGTCTTCGTTATAGAAAAACCGGCCGTCAGCCAGGCGGGCCTGCAGGACCTTGGCATATCCTTTGCGGATGTTGGGGTGAAAACGGTTATTGCTGATCCCCACGAAGTGCGGCATCAGGCGCCCGCTTTCCCTGTCTACGATCGGAAAATAGCGCTGGTGGTTTTGCATAGAAGTAATCGGGACCTCCTGGGGCAGATCAAGATAGGACCGATCAAAAGATCCGTCAACAGCAACAGGAAATTCTACCAGGTAGGTAACCTCTTCAAGGAGGTCTTCGTCAATAAGAGCTTCCCCGCCCATTTCCAGCGCTTTTTCTTTCAGCTGATCAAGAATCAACTTGCGGCGGCGGTTTTGATCTACCACAACGTGGTTTTCTTCGAGACAGCGGAAATAGTGGTTCACGCTGTCGATTTCAAACGGCCCGGGGGCAAGGAAACGATGCCCGTAAGTGAACCGATCTGACTGAATGCCGGCAAACGAAAAAGTTACAGGCTGATTGTGGTAGAGGGCCAGCAGCCAGCGGACGGGGCGGGCGAAACGCACATCTTTGCTCTGCCAGTACATCGGACGTGGAAAAGAAAGCTTCCTGATTAATGCGGGCAGCAGCTCCGGCAGAATTTCTTCTGTCATGCGGCCGGGGGTTTCTTTTTGCACCACCACATAACGGGCGTCCTTAACAGTCTCTTGCTCGAGGCTGTCCGGAGATACACCGTGGTTCTTGATGAATCCAAGCAGGGCTTTAGTTGGCTGGCCTGCTTCATCATAAGCCCGGTCAACAGGCGGGCCTTTAACCTTTTCCACCAGGTCGGTTTGTTTTGTCTCGAGATCGCTGACCAGAACAACCAGGCGCCGGGGCGTAGCCCAGGTCTCTATAGTACCGTGTCCCAACCTGTTATCAGCCAGCAGGGCGGCCGCTTCTGTTTTCAGCTGGCCCATTGCCCGGGGAAGAAATCGCGAAGGGATCTCTTCACAGCCAATTTCCATCAACAGATTATAACAAACTGTCATTATAATGCACCTCCAGCCAGCAGGGGATAGCCTGCTTTTTCACGCTGCTTCAGGTAACATTCGGCGCAAAACCTGGCCAGGGTCCGGACCCTGCCGATATAAGCCGCCCGCTCTGTAACGCTGATCGCCCCGCGTGCTTCGAGATTATTAAAAGTATGCGAACATTTTAAGACGTAGTCGTAAGCGGGATAAACCAGGTCTAGTTCCAGCAGGCGCTTAGCCTCAGTTTCATAGCTGTTAAACAGGTTAAACAGCAGGTCGCGATCGGCATAATCGAAACTGTAACTCGACTGCTCCCATTCCACCCGCTGAAAAACCTCCCCGTAGGTTATTGTACCGGTCCAAATCAGGTCAAATACATTGTCGCAATCCTGCAGGTACATGGCAATCCGTTCCAGGCCATAAGTCAGCTCGACCGGAACCTGCTCAACATCAAAACCGCCGACCTGCTGAAAATAAGTAAACTGGGTAATCTCCATTCCATCAAGCCATATTTCCCAGCCCAAACCCCAGGCCCCCAGGGTCGGGGCTTCCCAGTTGTCCTCAACAAAACGGATATCGTGCTCGAGCGGATTGAGGCCGAGGAAAGCCAGACTATCAAGGTACTGCTGCTGGATATCAGCCGGAGCCGGTTTAATGATAACCTGATACTGCAGGTGCTGGTAGAGACGGTTCGGGTTTTCACCGTAACGCCCGTCAGCAGGGCGCCTTGAAGGTTCCACATAGCCGACCGACCAGGGCTCCGGCCCGAGTGACTTGAGGAAGGTCGCCGGATTCATCGTGCCGGCTCCTTTTTCAACATCATAGGGCTGCCAGATCAGGCAGCCCCGATCGGCCCAGTACTCCTGAAGTTTGATCATAATTGTTTGTAGATCCAATAATAACTCCTCCTTTTATACGAAAATCCCGTCCCTGGCTGATAAGGCCATAGGGACGGGAGTTAGTCCCGCGGTTCCACCCTACTTGACTCCATACCGGAGCCCGCTTAATTATTACCCGGCTCAGGAACGCCATTCGCCGGGGATCATGACAGGCTTCCACCATCCCCGTCTCGCTAGACATCTTTTAAACCGGCCCGGTTACTTCTTTCCATCATCGCCAGCTAAGCTATTTAATTATTAAGATCCTAACAATAGGCCGCTGTATTGTCAAGCATAACCGGCCCGGGGCCGATCGGGCACGGGCCTTGCGAGGCATAATTTTAAAGGTGATCGTTATTCTGTTCAATGGCCCGGTGGACCTGCGGCAGATCCCTGTTGGTAATGATGCCTAGCAGGGGCTCTTTCAGATCGCCATGCTGAGTAATCAGGACCGCTTCCAGCTTATTTCCTTCCTGCTGCCACCGGTAGAATAAATCCGGGATTTCTAAGAGCGACCGGTTCACCGGCACTGCCTGATAATTGTGTTCATGGCCTACCCTGCGGATCACATCCTGCAGGGTAGTATGTTCAATATCAAGGGTATTGTCGGCCAGGCTTAAACCCATCCATTTAACGATCATATTTGACGTTAAAAGGCAGACAGTTTTACCATCCCTGTGGACGGGAACCTGGGTATAAGACATCCGGCTTAACTCCCTGATCGCCCTCGCAATTGGATCGTCAACTGAAAGTGTAAGCACTTCTTTTAAAAACAGGGGAGCTACTTTGGGCGGTTCAAGCAGAAGCCCGGCGATCTGTTCAATATGGTTTACCGCGTAATCATTAGGTTCGGCGATAATCTCGCCCCCTGAACGATCATGGACAATCGCATTACGCAGTTCTGCATATTCTTTCAAGTCAAAGCGGTAGCGCTCAATTACAGGGTTAATCCGGGCACTCTTATCAATCAGTTCAACAAAGCGGCGGTGATTTTTTAATTTAAGGATACGGGCCATCTCATGCTCAATAGCTGAAAAAGCCTTTAAAAACCTTTCAGAGTTGTTTTTTCCTTCCCCCACCCGAATAAACCTCCTCCCGTTAACAAATACCTGGCCCGGCAAACCGGGCTATACCCTGCCTTCCAAAAGATCTTCTTCTTAATTAACCCGAGCCGGTTAAAAAAGAGCGGTTAGGTTTTTAGCACCCTGCTCTATCGATTGCTCACGTTTTTTTTCTGACCAGACCACTATTTCAGTCCCGACGACATTTGCCCCTTTTTCTTCACAGGCAGTTTTCATGATCCTGATTGCGCCTGTTCCGCCGATCCAGAGCATTGGCAGGCGCTTTGTTACAAAAAGGGCTGTTTTTTTACCGCTTAACGAAGGCAGCTTTTCCAGGTAAGCTTTCATGACCGGGTTCAGGGTAAACGCCTGGACCGGGGCACCGAGGATAACGGCATCGTAGCCGGCGGGATCAGGGACGTGATCCAATTCGAACTTCCCGGGCTGGGCGGGGGCATGCCCCGTAATGGTTATTTCTTCAATTGAGACCGCATGGCCGGCAGTGGTAATTTTTTCCTGCAGCATGCCGGCAAAACTTCTGGTGTTGCCGGTATGCGAATAAATGATCAGGCCAATATTCATTATTCTTCCTCCTCAATTTTTATAACACCGGACGCTTTAAAAAGCATTAAACAGGTCGGCCCGGAACGGCCTGCAGTTAAGCGCGTGCCGAAGAGAGCCCTTTTCAAGACAAGGCACAAAAGGAGGCCTGAACGGCCTCCTTTTTGAGCATTTAAGCGAACTCTTTTTCAGCTTCTTTAATTATATCCCGCAGGGTTTGAGCGACACCGTCGGTTAAAGGCTCCGGCCGGTGCGAAGCCAGTATTTCACGGGCATACTCATTGCAGCGGGTATGCATATCCTTACCGCCGGCGTCCATCCAGACTCCGCGGGTATTGCGGTCGATCAGCAGGCTCTGTGATTGATTTGCTTTAAAATGATCAAAGGTATGCTGGTGGGTGAGGAATTCACCGCCAATGCCAGCCTCCCTGATCACATCTACAGCCAGGGTTTCATCGTTGATCGGCACACCGTCCAGCATGCGCCTGATCATGCGGACAAATTCATTATCGGCAACCAGCAGGCCAAAATCCATGGTCATCCCGAGCTCCACCATACCAAGACCGTATATCATGTTGGCACCTGCCAACGCAGCGGTCATGACTGTCAGAGTCCGTTCCTGACCGGCCTGAAGATCGCCCAGCTTGCTATCCGACTATGAGCCGGACAAAAAACTGGGCAGACGGTACCGCCTGGCCATGGCGGCAACGCAGGCTCCCAGCATCGCCATCTCCGGGCAGCCGACAACCGCAGTCCCGCGCTTCATTTCCATCATCGTCGTAGAGCTGCCGTAAATGTTCGGTGCGCCCCGTTTCGACAGCTGACTGAGGCAAATCCCAGCCAAAACTTCAGCATTGTGGGTCACCAGTGTCCCGGCAAGGGTTACCGGACTGGTCCCCCCGGCCAGGGCCATGGAAAGGACATTAACCGGGATGTCGTGCCTGGCGTAAGAAATGATTGTTTCACAGGTTTCCCGGGCAAGCGACAGGGGACTCTGCGGGCAGACGTCAGCGGAAATGATCGGCCGCTGCCGTAATTTGTCTTTTCCACCGGCAACCGCGGAAGCCATCTCAATCATCAGCTCGGCATGGCGGAAACTGTGCGGCGCAGTAGAGCAGTGCTTGGTTGTGTTTGAAGCCATCGCTTCGTAGTTGTGGAAACAGAACACTTCCTGGTTGACTTCCCGCGGAACTACCGGGCAGTCAAGAATGTCATATTGATCCAGGTAATCGACCAGCACGGCAACATCTGCGGTATCCTGCTTGGTCGAGTCGCGGACACTG
The DNA here is from genome assembly GCA_007119965.1 of Syntrophomonadaceae bacterium. Classification (GTDB taxonomy): domain Bacteria; phylum Bacillota; class Dethiobacteria; order DTU022; family DTU022; genus T3SED10-7. Next base: position 236 of record SKOR01000012.1, on the reverse strand, counting down.
CCGTTTTCTAAGTCAACAACCTGTACTCCACAGCTGAAGTTACAAAAACCGACCCTTTTACCGCCCATCACAAAATCATGTTCAGGGTCTCTCGCCGCCATGACAAAACTGGGAGGAGCGGAACGGATACAGTCTTCTACTACATGAGACGGGAAATAAACAGTACGGCTCGATTTATCAACAATACATCCTCCACCGTGATAGATATCCAGCGCTTCATCACTGTATACCTTAAT